>JAEUTU010000075.1 GCA_016786925.1 Bacteroidia bacterium | reverse complement strand
AACTACCCTTTAAGGCAGTTAATTCGGTATGATTTCCCAGCTCAATTATTTTCCCTTTATCCAATACTACTATTTGGTCAGCATTTTTTACCGTGCTTAAACGATGTGCTATTACCACAACCGTTTTCCCTTTAAAAAATTGGTTCAGGTTATTCATAATCACTTTTTCGTTATTGGCATCTAATGCACTTGTTGCTTCATCAAAAAATAAATAATCAGGATTTTTATAAACGGCTCTTGCAATTAAAATGCGTTGTTTTTGTCCTGTGCTTAATCCAATTCCTTCCATTCCTATTTTTGTATTGTAGCCCAATGGAAGAGATTCTATATGTTCTTTAATATTTGCAATTGTTACAGCTTGGCGTAATCTTTCCTTATCAATATACTCAACCCCCACTGCAATATTATTGGCTATGGTATCTGAAAAAATGTATCCTTCTTGCATTACAACACCACATTTATCCCTCCATGCTTTGGGAGAAATGGCATTCAAATTCTGATGAGCAATTTTAATTTCACCTTTAACCGGATCATAAAATTTTAACAGGAGCTTCATTAACGTTGTTTTACCACTCCCACTTGTACCAACTATTGCAGTTATCTTGTTTGCTGGAATTATTAAGTCTAAATCATTCAAAACCATTTCGCCCATCATTCCTGTATACTGAAAGGATACATTTTTTAAGTCAATTGGAGCATCCTTTTCAATTTCGGAGATAGTTTCATTGGTTAAGGATTCTTCGTTTTCTTTGATGTGAATTTCGGACAATCGTTCTAAACTCAATTTTGCATCTTGCAAACTTTGAGTAAATGCTACTAATTGCATAATAGGGCTATTTAGCTGACCAATGATGTAACTAATAGAAAGCATCATCCCCAAAGTGATTTGACCGTCAATTACCAATTTTGCTGATAAAAAAGTGATGAAAATGTTCTTTAGTTCATTGATTAAATTGGAACCTGCATTTTGGGTTTGTTCTAGAGCTAAGCCTTTTAGATTTACTTTAAATAATCGAACCTGAATGTTTTCCCATTGCCAGCGTTTTTGTCTTTCTGCATTGTGTAACTTAATTTCCTGCATTCCGGTAATGAGTTCCATTACCTTGCTTTGGTTTTGGGAATTTTGCTGAAATCGCTTAAAATCTAAATCAGCTCTGCGCTTTAGAAAGAATAAAATCCAAAGGAAATAAAGCAAACTTCCTCCTATAAATACTGTAAATATTGTTAAATTGTAGTAGGCTAATACAAAACTGAATACGATTAAATTGACAAATGAAAACAAGACATTAAGCGAAGTTGAAGTAAGAAAATTTTCAATTCGATGGTGGTCATTTATACGTTGCATAATATTTCCTGTCATTTTTACATCAAAAAAGGAGATAGGTAGCTTCATTAGTTTTACAAAAAAATCGGAAACCAATGAAATGTTAATCCGGCTGCTAATGTGCATTAATATCCAACTGCGGATAATTTCAATGGTAGTTCTACCAACAAAAAGCATCAATTGAGCAAGCAGAATAAGATAAATAAATTTTACGTCATTGTTTTGAACGCCAATATCGACTATGCTTTGAGTTAAAAAAGGAAATACCAATTGAAGTAGACTACCAGCCAACAAACCTATTATTAGCTGTATTAGGAGCTTTTTATACCGAAATAGGTATTGAAACAAAAATGAAAAGCCTTTTGGTTTTGATTCTTTTAAGGCGTTAGAACTATTTTCTGAATAAAATTCGGGTGTAGGTTCAAGTAAAAGTAAAATTCCATCATTTACATCACTTTTCCATGATTTTAAAAAATCTTCTTTATTGTATTTTAAAAGTCCATGTGCTGGATCGGCAAGATAAACTGTGTCTTTTTTTATTTTGTAAATTACTACAAAATGACTTTGATTCCAATGAGCAATACAGGGTAATGGAGCGTCTTCTTTGAGTTTTTCGTAGGTTACTTTTACAGCTAAAGTCCGAAAACCGATTTTTTCAGCAGCTTCACTTAATCCTAATAGACTACTTCCTTCTCTTGTTGTGCTGGTTAGTTCCCTAATTTGTTGTAACGAAATAGATTTGCCATAATGTTTTGTGACCATACGGAGACAGGTGGGGGCACAATCCATAAAATCTGGTTGCTTGTAGAAAAAGAAGTTGTTATAGTTAAACACAATTAATATTTAGGGTGTTTTAATCAGTTAAATCAATACTCAAATCGGCTACATTTTTGTAGCCATCTTCCCATTTCCACTTCCCTAAGAGTGGATTGTAATTACAATCCACTTTATGAGACCAGAATCTATCACTAAACTTAATAGGAATCCTTGTATCTATACACATATAACGAAATTCACAATCTTTGCAAACTAAGGTGTCATCCTTTTTAATGTTCCATAATACTTTAAAGTTGCTTTTCTTAATAATATCCATTATGTCGATGTTGGCATTCAACTCGTTAATGTTCCCTATTAAATCAACGTGTTCGGGAGATAATTTAATATTGCCATTCATATCAATAAAAGCTTTACGATTAAAATATGTATGGTAATTTTGTGCTTCCGTAAATAAAGTTATGTTTTGTGTAAAATAGTTAGGATGCACATTGTTTCTATTATGCGCAAATTCAATTTTGTTTTTCGTTGAGATTATCTGAATTGCTCCTTTTTGATTAACGGAATGTTCTGGTGCCTCATAAATAACAAGTTGTTTAACTTTATTAAAAGAAGAAAGTGAGTCGAAAATTATATCTAAAAGGCTTTCATGATACGGCAAAAAAATCTGAAGTGATCGGCTTCTGATTTTTTCATTAATGCTTTCTAATTTATAACAAACTTCTTCCGCATTTTTTCTTATTATAAGTGTCAAATCATCAACGCTTACATTTAATTTTGAACCCAAAATTAAATCGAAACAATTGTCAATAACTAAATTTGTAATCTCAAAAGGATTGTCCCAAGTCAAGTCAATGTCAGGAAACATTTTTGGGGAATCTGTATAAAATCCAAAACCACTATCTGCCAAATGTTTTAAATAATTGTCAATTCCTTCATTATATTCTTGCTCATAGAAATTTTTGATTTCCACTACTGTTTTGTTAGTCAAGTGTTTTAATATATCAAACAAAAGGTTGGGAATATATTCAATTCGCCCAAACTGAAGATCATATATAATCGATTGCGTGTACCCTTTGACGGGTAGACAGTTCGAAAACAATTTGAAATATGGCTTATTCATTATTTGCGAAATCAAATGGTAATATTGTTGCTTTGTAAAATTTTTTGCTAAAAACATTGTTGCTTTTAACTGATTTCGTTTTCTCTTTTTTCCTAATAGTTAAAGCGGAATAGATTACGGGGTAACTTCCTGTTAAAAAAAAGTTATTTGTTTGTTTTTTTTTCATAAAATTATTTCGCTAGCCATTCGGCAACTTTTTTATTTAAATAATAATTACAATCCAAAGAAATACCATCAAAAATGCCAATAGGGTTTACTTCTAAAAAATAGTACTGCCCACTATCGCTCTTAATCATGTCGATTGAACCTGTATTTAGAAGCAAAGATTTCATTAGTAAAATAATCTTTGCTTCAATTTCTTCAGGAAGATTATACGGTATTGACCTGCAATTTTCAACCACTTCCAAATTGCGACTATCAATTATACTACTTTTTATTTGAGTAAAAATAGCAGTTGAATAAAATTGTCCATCCAAATAAAAAATTCGTAATTCAATATCCTTGTTTATATATTCTTGAAAAAGACTAGGAAAAAACACACTAGGTAGTTGTTTAATAAGTTCCTCTTCTACTAATGCTGTATACATCGTCCCATAAGACTCATCGTCATAATCAACCACAATTCCATTAAAAATGGGTTTGGTGATTATTTTGTCATGTAATAAGAAGAAATTTTTTAATTCGTCTTTTAGTGTAGTGACTAACGTTTCAGGAATAGTTAAACCAATGGATTTTGCCAAAAATAAAACTTCCGACTTGTTGAGATTCATCTTGTCAAATCCATTTCCTAAGGATTTTATATTGTTACTCTTGAACAAATATTGCAAATGATACAAGTAAGACTCATATTCTCTAGAAATGAAAAATGCATTCGTTGGGCTATACAAACTCAAGTCAAATTCTTTAGAATTATGCTGTCTATACCAAATGCTCTCAATTTTTTTACCAATAAAAGAAGTGTTTATTAACTTTGAATGTATTGAAATATCAGATAAATCAGTAATTAAAATGTATTCCTTTTTGAAGCTTTCGAGCCATTTAATCACCTCTTGTGTAGAGGTATCATTATGTAAGCTATACAAAATAATCATACTATATAAAATTAATTTTCTTTCAAATACAAAGAAAGTTCATTCGCACTCATTTTAATTTTAATTAATTTTCCTTCCTTGGAAAATAGTATACCATGTGGATAACCACTTACTAGTAAAATCTTATTGATTTCTGGAGAAGATAATCCTTGAATGTTTTTAATATTATATTTTTGAACGATAAGATTCAATTGGTCTAGAGAGCTTTTGTCTAAAAGCCCAACAATAGTAATTTTGTTTTTATATTCTTCTTGTATGGAATCTAGTAGGGGTAGATCTTTAATGCACGGATTACAAAAAGTAGCCCAAATATCAATGTATAAGTATTTTCCTTTTTCTTTTATTTCCAATATTGATAACGAGTCTCCTTTGCTTGTTAAAAAATTAAAGGATGGGATTTTTTCAAGTTTATGAATGTGTATTTTGTTTTCCCCAATATAATTTTTAAACAGAATAACTTCTCCGTTAGAAGAAATGTTAGAAATTGCATATTTTTTACCATTGACTTCAAAAATGAGCTCTTTTTTTATAAAGCATGAATTAAAATTGTCTTCGGGATCATATACTTCAAAGTATCGCTGTTTCTCATTTCCAATGAAAACTTTATCAATTCCCACTTCATTGTATATTCCATTGTGATTAATGTCAGAAACTGCAATTGAATATTTTTCTTTTTTGTATGTAACATCTCCTACTTTGGTGTGGTTATCTTTAATTTTTAACCAATAAACATCATCAAGTGGTTTGGAATTTATATGAGGAATGCTACTTGATTGCATAAACATCTTTCTTTTTTCTTTCGTTATGAAATAACCAACACTTCCACCAGAATTTGTTTTGAAAATTAATGAGACTGTTTTTTGAGAACTCAATATTATTTTTTTAGATTTTACAAAATTTAATGTTTCAGAAATAAAAACAACAGGAGTGTCCGTTTTGTAGTTGAAAATTAATAAATAAAATTCCCCTATAAGATTCTGATTCCCAATCGTTTTTTTTGTCAAGCAGGAAAATGCTGTATCTAAAGGCGTAAAATCCAACAAGGGCATTTGGGTACCACCTATAATAGGATCATTTTTTGAAAACTGATATAAAATTAATGCATTATCAACATTCAGCAATTCAAATAAGGATGGCTCAGCGATATTCTCTAATAAAATTTTATTTTGCCCTACCGATATGTGATAAGAAGATAGAAACCAAGCAACTAATATTCTACAGATGTTTTTCATATATAATTGATTTAATAAAGTAAATCATCCAGCTATTTTAAAAATAACTGGATGATTCTTTCTTGCAAAATTATCTTCCTGCTGGAGGAGTGAAATTTATTTGCATAGCTGGTCCACAACTAGTGTAATTATCTAATTGATTGCAATACTCTTGCCCTGTTTCAGAGTTCAAAATATCACATCTTCCAGTTCCATTTGTCCAAGAAACATAGTAATATCCACCTTTAACTACATCTTTGTTTTTGATTTCAAATGCTTTAAAAGCATCCATTAATTTGTCTTTTTTCATTTTATTAGATATTAATTAATTGCTTACTCTATATGGTTTTCAGCATTCCCAACAAACATTTTTGTAGCTAGCATAGAATGTTTGTGCTGCAAGTATAAATTATTAGAGTCCGATATAATCGGACTGAGATGGTTGTTTTCTAAATTAACAGCAATGCCTCCTTTTATTTTATTTAAATCTTCTTTTTTTAAATTCGTAAAAAAATTTTCTAAATCAAAATTTACTTCTTCTTTCAAATAATATGTCTTATCTTTTTTACAATACTCAATTGGAAGACCAACTTGTTTTAAATCGTCTAATACATTATATAATTGGCTTTTAGAAGCTAAGCCTAATTTTTTTCCAAAAACAGTTGGAGGTCCGGTCATTCTTCTTTTTAATAAAAAACAGGCATACGATAATCGTTCTAGTGCTTTTATAATTGTCATATTTCCTTATTTATAAACGTAATTATAGAACTAAAAATTTGTCCTTAATCATTTTTCCTGAAGTATTTTTAAAAGATAGAAAAGATTTATTTAGCTATTGCTTAAAAATTTTCGAAACGAAAATTTTCTAAAATTAACAACAGAAATATCGTCCGGCAAGGACAGAATATGTTGTAATTGCAACCCAATGTAAGTTGTTGATATATAAGATTTTGGGTGTTTGCAATGAGATAAAAAATATTATGAGGACATAAATGATTATATCGTTGTTGAATCGGATGGGATCCTTTTGATCTGTAAAAAAGAAGATGAGCAACAGATCCGTACTTTTGTGAACGATGTGAAAGTAACCAAAGGAGATAAGTTTGTATAAAAACTTATTCTGCTACCCCATATTTTTTTCCATTATAGGCTCCTGAAAAATAGAGTATAAAACGTACACCTGCCATGGCTTGTTCTGCATTCCAGTCGGCAAACAAACTCGCTCCCACACCTACATCATAGGTGATCTTCTTCACGATCTCTGCTTGAATATAAACTCCAACTTGGTTGTATGGGCGTGAATAAACACTATCTACTTTTCCATAACCGGTTGAATAGGAAAGTCCACCAAATGCTGAAAAATTGATGTCTTTGTCCTCAATGCGTTTGCCGTATCCAGCATGAAATTGATAATTGTTATAATAGCCGAAATTCTCTCCACTGATATTTGTCCCTAAATTCAAATAATGATGTTTGACGTGGAAATGAAAGTCAATGCCTGCCGTAAAACCTAATGGATATTTTCGTGTTAAATTTTGCTGCACACCTGCACCGGCAGTTACCCAATTGTTGTAATAACGAAATTTTTTATTGTTTACTACAAATGTACTGTCGAGTGGAGGAAGATGTTTTTTGGGCTTGCTGGTTGAAGTAGCAGTAGACTCTTCAATCATTTTGTATTTCTTACCATTGATCACAGTATCTGTTTGTGCAATGCTCATTATGGGCATTAGCGCAAACAGATAAAATGTTATATAAATGTATTTTTTCAAGGGTTAAGATGTTGTTGTTTTAAAACAATTATTGCGAAAGAAAGTTCTTCCGCAATAACCGCTTTTATATGGATTTATTGTATGATCTATTTCATAGAACCACACATGTCTTCCGGTCTAACCCACTGATCGAATTGCTCGTTGGTAACGTAGCCTAATTCAATAGCAGCTTCACGCAAAGTTTTGTTTCCTTTGTGTGCTGTCTTCGCAATTTTAGCTGCTTTTTCATAGCCAATGTGTGTGTTCAATGCAGTAACAAGCATCAATGAATTTTCAAGATGTTGTTTTAATACCGGTAAATTCGGCTCAATTCCTTCTGCACATTTATCGTTGAAAGAAACACATGCATCACCAATTAAGCGAGCTGATTGCAATACGTTAGCAGCGATCAATGGTTTAAATACATTCAATTCAAAATGTCCCATAGAACCTCCAACCGAAACAGCTACATCATTACCCATTACTTGAGCACAAACCATAGTCAATGCTTCCGGCTGAGTAGGATTTACTTTTCCAGGCATGATCGATGATCCCGGCTCGTTATCAGGAATAATGATCTCACCAATTCCACAACGTGGACCGGATGATAACATACGTATATCGTTGGCAACTTTCATTAACGCTACTGCAGCACGCTTCAATGCTCCTGATAATTCAACCATTGCATCATGTGCAGCCAATGCTTCAAATTTGTTTGGAGCAGTAACAAATGGTAATCCTGTTAGCTCAGCAATTTTTTTAGCTACTAACACATCATATCCTTTTGGTGTGTTTAATCCTGTTCCAACTGCTGTTCCTCCTAATGCTAGTTCGCGAACCATTTCCAATGCATTTTTAATTGCACGGATGCTGTTGGTTACTTGTTGTGCATAACCACCAAACTCTTGACCTAATGTTAATGGAGTAGCATCCATGAAGTGAGTACGTCCTGTTTTAGTGATGTTTTTATATTCTTCTGATTTTTTTACAAGCGTATTTCTTAATTTTTCCATTCCCGGCAAAGTGATCTCTACCACTTGCTTGTAGGCAGCAATGTGCATAGCCGTTGGGTAGGTATCGTTCGATGATTGTGATTTATTTACATCGTCATTCGGGTGTAATACTTTTTGCTCATCGGCTAATTTACCACCGCTCATAACGTGTGCACGGTAAGCGATCACTTCATTGGCATTCATGTTGGATTGTGTACCTGAACCGGTTTGCCAGATCACTAATGGGAATTGATCATCCAATTTCCCTGCAATGATCTCATCACAGGCTTTAGCAATTAAGTCTTTTTTATCAGCTGATAAAACACCTAATTCATGGTTAGCCATAGCAGCAGCTTTTTTCAAATACCCGAATGCATAGATCACTTCCTTTGGCATTGATGCTTCCGGTCCGATCTTAAAGTTATTTCTTGAACGTTCTGTTTGAGCTCCCCAGTATTTATCTGCCGGAACTTTTACTTCACCCATTGTGTCTTTTTCAATTCTGTATTCCATGTTTTTAAAGTATTTAGTATTGTTATTTTCTGATTTCGACTCTCAAATTTAAGGTTTATTTGCTATAATTTTTATGAAAAATTAGATGATCTCCAGCACTTTTTCCGGTGGTCTGCCAATCACAGCTTTTTTCCCATTTACAATGATCGGTCGCTCGATCAATACCGGATTTTCAGCCAATATTTTGATCCATTGAGCTTCTGTAAAAGTCTTGCCTTTATACTTGGTTTTGTAAAGCTCTTCTCCTTTCCGGACAATATCTTCAGCTTTTAATTTTAGCAAACCTAAAAGTTCCTTGATCTCTTTTTGAGTAGGAGGCGTTTTTAAATATTCAACTACTTCTGCTTTTATGCCTTTGTCGGCAATAATGCTGCAAGCTTCTCTGCTCTTGGAGCATCTAACATTGTGATATATCTTAATCATTTTAAGTAATTAGGTGAATAGTTATGAGGTAATGAGGGTTTTGTTTTAATTGGCTTGAACTTTAATGTCCATTTTTAGTTTTTTGATCAAACCATTTAGCAAAGAGCTTATTTTATCCATTTTTTGAGTGATCATTTTCAGTTCTTCATTTTTTAGATATTTTAAATTCGATGCAATTGTAATTAATGTGTCAACTTCACTTAATGAGCCGGAAGAGATGTATAGAAATTGTATGAACTCTTTTTTTGTGTTTCTTGCAGCACCTTCGGCAATATTCGTTGGAATTGAAATTGCCGCCCTTTGCAGCTGTGATGTGAGACCAAACTTTTCTGATTCCGGAAAATTGTTGCTTAATTTATATACTGCTTCAACCAATTCAATAGAGTCTTTCCAAGCTAATAGATTTTTGTGTGGCCTCATTTAAAAAATATTTTTTTGTTAATTATTCAATTTTTCTTCATTACTGTTTCCCTAATCACTTCATCACTCTATGAATTGCCATATTCCATTAAATAAGATTTAATAAAGTCATTTAGTTCTCCATCCATCACTGCTTGCACATTCGATGTTTCATAATCGGTTCGAAGATCTTTTACTAATTTGTAAGGATGAAAAACATAATTGCGGATCTGAGAGCCCCACTCAATTTTTTTCTTGTTGCCTTCAATGGCTGCGATAGACTCTCTTTTTTTGCGCATCTCAATTTCGAATAATTGAGATTTTAATAATTTGATCGCATTTTCTTTGTTTTGCAACTGTGAACGCGATTCCTGATTCTTGATAATGATTCCTGATGGTTTGTGATACAAACGGACTGCTGTTTCAACCTTATTTACATTTTGTCCACCTGCACCTCCTGCACGGAATGTTTCAAATTCTATATCGGCTGGATTTACATCTACTTCAATTGTATCATCAATAAGCGGATAAACATAAACAGAGGCAAATGAGGTATGTCGTTTAGCATTGGCATCAAAAGGGGAGATGCGAACCAGACGGTGCACTCCATTTTCGCCTTTCAAATAACCAAAAGCGTATTCGCCTTCAAACTCCATCGTTACAGACTTAATGCCGGCAACATCACCTTCCTGATAATCGACCTCTTTGATCTTATAACCATTTTTTTCTGCCCACATTTTATACATACGCATAAGCATTGCTGCCCAGTCGCAACTCTCTGTTCCTCCCGCTCCTGCATTGATCTGAACAACAGCACTCAATACATCTTCCTGACCGCTCAACATATTCTTGAACTCGATCTCTTCTAAATGTTTAAGTGTAATTTGATATTGTTGTTCAACATCCTGTTCGGATGCTTCACCTTGTTTGAAAAAATCATAAAGCAACTCCAGATCATCCACATTGCTTTTTGCTTGCATGTAGGATGCTGTCCAGTTTTTTTTGATCTTGGTCTGTTTGAGTAATTCTTCGGCTTTTTTAGGGTCGTCCCAAAAATTGGGTGCCAATGCTTTTTCCTCTTCTTCTGCTATCTCCCTTAGTTTACGGTCGATGTCAAAGATGCCCCCTCAGCGCTTCCGTGCGCTCTTTCAAGTCTTTTAGTTGGTCGGTTGTGATCATGACACAAAAGTAACAATTATTACAGAGTATATGTGTATTTCATCGTAATTTTGTGAGCATAAATAAAAAGTATGGATAAGGCAACTATTAAAATTGAAGGCATGACCTGTGGTCATTGCCAGAAGTCGGTAAACAAGTTGATCACCTCTGTTGAAGGTGTGAATGCCTGCGAAGTATCTCTAGAAAAAGGAGAAGCTCTTGTTGAGTTTGATGCTGCAAAAACATCTAAAGAAACTATCGTTAAAGCGGTAAACGATTCAGAGATCTATAAAGCCAATTAATATGACATCCTACAAGATCTATGTTGGTGGCGAGTTTGTTGAAACAGCCAATACGTTGGAGGTGAGAAATCCGTTCAGTAATGAGCTATTTGCATCTACTTTTCTTGCCGGACAAGAAGAGTTGGAACAAGCTATTCAAAAAGCGGAAGCTGTAAAAGGAATATTAAAAAAACTTGCTTCTTATAAACGATACGAGATCTTGATGCAAATTGCAAGGGAGATCAAAAACAATCGAACCTATTTGGCAACAGTGCTCGCTTCTGAATCGGCAAAACCCATGAAATATGCATTGGGAGAGATCGATCGTGCTGCTCAAACATTTATTGTTGCAGCGGAAGAAAGCAAGCGTTTGCCGAAAGAATACCTTTCACTCGATTGGACTCCTGCCGGAGAAGGGAAAGAGGGTATCGTTAATTATTTTCCGGTTGGATTAGTAGCAGGGATTGCACCATTTAATTTTCCGATGAACTTAGCCGTTCATAAAATTGCTCCTGCTATTGCTGCAGGTTGCCCGATCATTCTAAAGCCTGCTTCTTCCACTCCATTATCAACTTTAGAATTAGCAAAGATCATTGATAAAACAGCACTTCCCAAAGGAGCAGTTTCTGTGCTGCCGATGAATAGAATTGCTGGTAATCAGTTGGTAACCGATGAACGTTTTCAGTTGCTGTCATTTACAGGTTCGCCTCTGGTAGGATGGGAAATGAAACGCAATGCAGGAAAAAAGAAAGTGGTGCTGGAGCTGGGAGGAAATGCAGCAGTTATTGTTACACAAACGGCTGAGATAGATAAAGCCATTTCAAAATGTGTAACAGGTGGTTTTGCGTATAGCGGACAGATCTGCATACATGCACAGCGCTTTTTGATTCATGAAAGTGTTTTTGAAAAATTCATTTCAGCATTTATAGAAGCAACAAAAAGATTAAAAGTAGGCGATCCTCTGGATTCTTCAACAGATATATCTTCAATGATCGATGAAGAAAATGCAAAGCGAGTGGAAGTTTGGATCAACGAAGCGATTGACCAGGGAGCAAAAGTATTGTTAGGTGGTAAAAGAAAAGCAACCTATGTAGAGCCGACAATACTCACAAATACTACAAATGCCATGAAAGTTTCTGCAGAAGAAGTGTTTGGGCCTGTTGTGGTGATTGAGAAATATGAAAATTTTCAGGAGGCAATCGATCAAGTAAACGCATCACGTTTTGGTTTGCAAGCCGGACTATTTACGAATTACCAAAAAGAGATCGATCTTGCATTCAATGAGATTGAAGTAGGTGGATTGATCATAAATGATGTGCCTACATTCCGCGTAGATCATATGCCGTATGGCGGTGTTAAAGATAGTGGTTTGGGAAGAGAAGGAGTAAAGTATGCCATCATGGATATGCTGGAACCCAAGATATTGGTTAAATAAAAAAGAGCGATTCATTTGAATCGCTCTTTTAATTTATTTCAAAGCTTGTAATGCTTTTTTGAAACTTACTTTATCATCAATGATCTTTGCTAATGAATCAATTGTAACACGTTCCTGCTGCATCGTATCTCGGTAACGGATCGTCACAGTGTTATCTTCTAATGATTGATGATCAACTGTGATACAGAAAGGTGTTCCGATGGCATCTTGTCTGCGGTAACGTTTTCCGATCGTGTCCTTTTCATCAAATGTTGTTGCATGATCGTATTTTAATAGATCAATGATCTCTCTTGCTTTCTCCGGTAAGCCATCTTTTTTCAATAATGGCAATACAGCAACTTTAATTGGAGCAAGGAATGCCGGTAAGTTCAAGGCTACACGCGTTGTTCCATCTTCCAATTTTTCTTCAACGTATGCTTTTGCTAAAGTGGCCAAGAATAGACGATCTAAACCAACCGATGTTTCCACTACATAAGGAACATAACTTTGGTTGATCTCCGGATCAAAATATTGTAATTTTTTTCCTGAATGTTGTTCATGCGCTTTTAAGTCGAAATCGGTACGGGAATGAATTCCTTCCAATTCTTTAAATCCGAATGGGAAGCTGAATTCAATATCACAAGCTGCATTTGCGTAATGCGCTAATTTTAAATGGTCATGATAACGGTAGTTTTCGTCACCAAAGCCTAATGACTTGTGCCATTTCATTCGTGTTTCTTTCCAGTAGTTATACCATTCCATTTCAGTGCCGGGACGAACAAAGAATTGCATTTCCATTTGTTCGAATTCACGCATACGGAAAATGAATTGACGAGCAACGATCTCATTACGGAATGCTTTTCCTGTTTGTGCTATACCAAAAGGGATTTTCATCCTTCCTGTTTTTTGAACATTCAAAAAGTTAACGAAAATACCTTGAGCCGTTTCAGGACGTAAATAGATAATGTTTGAATCTTCTGTTACTGCACCCATTGAAGTGCTGAACATCAGGTTAAACTGACGAACCTCTGTCCAGTTTTTTGTTCCGGAGATCGGACAAACAATTTCGCAGTCGATAATGATCTGACGAACTTCTTCCAGATTGTTTGCTTCCAAAGCATCTTTGAAACGTTTGTTGATCGAGTCAATTTGAGCTTGGTATTCCAATACACGCGCATTGGTGCTTTTATACATTGCCGCATCAAAATTCTCAAAACGCTTTGCTGCTTTATCCACTTCTTTGTTGATCTTATCTTCGATCTTCGATACATGCTCTTCGATCAATACATCTGCACGATAACGTTTTTTGCTGTCTTTATTGTCGATCAAAGGATCGTTGAAAGCATCAACGTGTCCGGATGCTTTCCAAGTAGTTGGGTGCATAAAGATAGCCGCATCGATACCAACAATGTTCTCATGCATTTGTACCATTGCTTTCCACCAGTACTCACGTAAATTCTTTTTTAGTTCAGCACCCATCTGACCGTAGTCATAAACTGCACTTAAACCATCATAGATCTCTGAACTTTGAAAAATGAATCCATACTCCTTTGAGTGGGAAATGATATTCTTAAAAATGTCTTCTTGATTTGCCATAGTGGCGCAAATTTAGAAAAAAAACCACGTCTTTTTACATTATTTGTTCCTGAGTATGATCATGGAGTGGCATAAAGATTAATTATTATTTTTGTTCAAATAAGAAGCTATTGTTATGAGATTAATTGTTATTCTTTCCTTGTTTTTTGTGAATTTTTCTTTCTCCCAAATTTCTGGGAATTTGGAACGTTCTTACAGTAATAATTTACCTGATAGATTTATCATTGACAATGAAAGTTTGAGGGGGCATATTTTTAATGGAGTGCCTGCTTCTATTCGAAATGGCGAATATTCTCGAAGAGCGCTGAATTTTGCTCATTCTAATTCATTATTTATTTCTGAACTTATTTCAGGGGGAACTGTCTATAGCGATTGGGATGAATTGGAGGATTACCTGAATAAGATTCTTAAAATGGTCATGCCTACTGAACTCCAAAAAGACTCAATGATCCATGCTTATATTATTCGTGATGGAAGTTATAATGCCTTTATGACGGCATCCGGACATACATTTATTCATGTTGGTTTAATTGCTGAAATGCAAGACGAATCGACTCTTGCCGGTGTTCTATCTCATGAATTGGCTCATTATTATCTCAAGCATTCATTAAACAGGTTTATGGCTGAAGAGGCCGGTGAATTCGACCAAGGTATAATATCTACTGGAGCGGTAAGAAAAAATTTCTCTGTAAATCAAGAGCTTCAAGCCGATTCTCTTGCAGCTATTTGGGTGCAGAGAGCGGGGTACAGTGTTCAAGGACTTATTTCTGGTTTTAAGAATATGTATAGGATTGAGCGAAATATTTTAAAGAAAAGGCGATTGGATTGGACACTAAAAGAAAGGACACATCCCCTTTCAGAAAAGCGATTAAGTCAACTTTACAAGATTTTAAGTCAAATCGGAAATGCTAATGGGAAATCGTTTATTATTAGTGAGTCGATGTTTAATAGATTAAAGGAGGAAGTAAAGCCTGAAGTTTTGAAAAGTTTGATCAATGATTTCGATTACTATGAATGTATAGAAAAATCATTTAAGTATCATTTGTTCGATCCCGATAATCCGACTTATGTTTACTATTTGATGGAGTCAATACGCAGAAATGCATACCTGAATGTCGATATCTGGAAAGAGTTGTTTATTACCAATTTGTATTATGATAGTGTTATGGTTAATGGCGAGACTCATAAAGAAGAAATGACAGATCACTTATTTAAAAAATTTGATTTGGATATTATTTCTATCGATCCCAGTGATGGTGTTAAATTGAAGGCTCGGTTTTATTGGAGAGATAAACCTAAATTTACTACTTATGAAGAGGCATATAATTTTTTCTTTGTAGTTGGACAAGCATTGAAATGCAAGGAATGTGTGCTTTCCAATGCCTTAAGTTATACCAGTATTAAAGATAAAGCCATTAGAAATAAATTTCTCGAAGAGTATATTAAGTTTGATTCAACTTTGCATAATGAGTATGCAAAGTGTTTATTGAAAGATTCAATAAATAAGAGCTTACCTAATAATAAAATAATTGCATTTAATGATTTGTCATTAAGAATTGAACAAGGTTATGAAAAAATTAGATTGCCTGATAAAAAACACCTGTTTAAAGGGATGATAGATAGTGTAATGAAAACGTCTCAAAATAGAACAGCTTATTTCTTACCGGAGTATAAATTTCAAAATTTGAATAATTTTAATGATTTAAAGGCCCTACAGAGATTTTCTATAATGACTACTATTTCTAAGGGAGAGAAAACTGAATTGCATATCCTTGATCCAAAGTACTGGGATCTTTTTTACAGATTGAAGGTAAATGAGGTGGAGTTTGTCTTTCCGCGATATTATGAAGTCAGGGCAAAAGATGTCTCATTAGCAGGTTATCAAAAGGTCATCGATACGGATGTTTCAAGTGTGTTAGGAAAAACAAAGCAAACCAAATACTTTGATGTTTTGATCAGTAGTGTTCGTGAAATTGAAAATGCAGCGATGAAAATTAGACACTATCAAGGGGAGAACAAGTTAAATGACAAGGAAAACACTTCTGATCAAATAACGAAAATTATAAAATATGAGCTTAGTATAAAGGAAAGCCGTGCGGCAGAACAGGATAAAAAATTTAGATATAACAATAATCGTTAATGGGTTTAAAAATCTATACAATTTTTAAAAAAAAGTATAAACTTTTTATCATTTATTGTATTTTATTCGATACCACTTGCGCTCAATCTGATAGCTTGAAGCTGATCAATATTTCCGGTTATGTAGATTGTTATTACGCCTATAATTTTACCGAACCGGTTTCGAAAAATATCCCATTCGCATATAATCATAACAGACATAATGAGTTTAATGTGAATCAGGTATTGCTGGCTCTTAAATGGAAAAAAGAAAGAGTAAGAGCCAATGTAGCCTTACATGCAGGTACTTATGTGAGATCGAACTATGCGGCTGAGCCAACGGTTTTACAACTAATAAATGAAGCCAATGTAGGGGTTCGTTTAACAAAAAAACTCTGGCTGGATGCAGGGATCATGCCCTCGCATATTGGCTTGGAAACAGCCATATCAAAAGATAATTGGACGCTAACACGATCATTATGCGCTGAAAATTCACCCTATTATGAGACAGGTGCGAAACTTACTTTTTTGCCAAATGATAAATGGAGTGTTGCTGCATTGGTGTTGAATGGTTGGCAAAACATAGAGGAGAAAAATACCAATAAAGCTTTTGGAGTGCAAGTTCAGTTTTTACCGAATGATAAATTAACCCTGAATTATAGCACATTTATAGGTGAGGGAAGGAATCTGCCCGATTCACTTCAATTGTTCCGCCATTTTCATGATCTGTATTTTACTTATTTGATCTCCCCAAAGCTTTCTTTGGCTGCCGTGCTCGATCTGGGTTATGAAGAAAAGAGCCTTAGCGAAAAGCAGTTTGTATCCTGGTACACTCCCGCTTTGTTTTTAAGATACAAGCTCAATAAAAAATGGGCAACTTGTTTCAGAGCAGAATATTTTGATGATCAAAATAAGATCATGGGTATCAATGAAGAAGTAGCAGGCTTTTCGTTGAATTTTGATTTTGCACCGCTTGACCAAGCGCTTATTCGTATCGAAGGAAAAACCTTTCCCGTAAGAGATAGTCAAGGTCGTTTTGACGATTCTTCTTTTCGGAATTCAACGCTTACTTGCTCTATTGCGATTGGATTTTAGTATCTTTGCACCATGATAGCAATTGACAATACCATCGTTTCGGAACATTTATTAGAGAAAAAATTTGTGTGCGACCTCAATGCCTGCAAAGGTGAGTGTTGTGTTGCCGGTGACTCAGGCGCTCCGCTCGATGAAGAAGAAATTGCTATCCTGGAGGATGTTCTGGATGAGGTGAAGCCTTACCTGCCTAAAGATGGTGTTAAAGCCATTGAAAAACAGGGTGTATGCGTGATCGATGATGATGGTGACTTTACCACACCATTAGTAAAAGGAAAACATTGTGCTTTTACCATCTTTGATGATGGAATAGCAAAATGCGGAATAGAACAGGCGTATATCGATGGAAAGATCAAATGGAAAAAACCCATCTCCTGTCATTTGTATCCCGTTCGTATTGCTAAGTATAAAGATTACGATGCTGTGAACTACGATAAATGGGACATCTGCAAGCCTGCTTGTGAATGCGGTGCTAAATTGGATGTTCCGGTATATAAATTCCTCAAAGAGCCACTTATCCGTAAGTATGGTAAAAATTGGTACAAACAATTAGAGCTTGCTGCGGAGCTCAAAAAATAATTTTAGGAAACAATTTTGGTTTTCTTGGAAATGAACGATCTTTAAACTGCTTGATTTTATTGACCATTTGGCGCCTTTTCGCCCGAAACCGCAATAACTCTAAAAACGTTTTTTTTGACTGAAACAAATTTTTTTAGGGGAAATTTTTAGATTTTTTTCCAATTTTTCTAAAAGGCTGTTTTTTAATACGTTGGTCAATTCTTAACATTCGTCTGTTAATTTTCCGTGTTTATAACTTCGGACAAATGTTAATTCAATATCCTTGACACACTCTGATTTTGTTTACACATTTGTAGACCACAATTTCTATTAGCACGATTTTATTGAAATCAACAAAATAGAGGGGTTCAGAGCCTCAGGGGATTTTTTCCCTCTTATTTTAAAAGTGACGGAATTGTAAACGACTGACAAACTGATTGTTATCAAAATATAAAGAAATTGAGTACCATGGAAGAACCAATATTAAAAGAGAATAAAGACAGATTTGTTCTTTTCCCGATCAAACATCATGATATCTGGGAAATGTACAAAAAAGCGGAAGCTAGTTTCTGGACTGCAGAAGAAATTGACTTAGGTCCTGACATGTCTGATTGGGAAAATAAGTTGAATAATGATGAGAAACACTTCATTAAACATGTACTTGCTTTCTTTGCTGCCAGCGATGGTATCGTGAATGAAAATTTGGCGATCAACTTCATGAATGAAGTTCAGTATCCTGAAGCACGCTGTTTTTACGGTTTCCAGATCATGATGGAGAATATCCACTCAGAAACCTACTCTCTGTTAATAGATACATACATTAAAGATCCGAAAGAAAAAGATATGCTTTTTCATTCCATAGACACTTTGCCATGTGTTGGAAAAAAAGCTGAATGGGCTTTAAAATGGATAGGAAACGGAACTTTCCAGGAGAGATTGATCGCCTTTGCTGCCGTTGAAGGCATTTTCTTCTCAGGAAGCTTCTGTTCCCTATTTTGGTTAAAAAAGCGTGGCCTTATGCCGGGCTTAACCTTCTCAAACGAATTGATCTCCCGTGATGAAGGATTGCATTGTGATTTTGCTTGTCTGTTATACGGACAATTAGAAAATAAATTATCACAAGACAAAGTGAAAGACATCATCACAAACGCTGTAGAGATCGAAAAGGATTTCGTTTCTGATGCATTGCCTGTTCGTTTGATCGGGATGAATGCCGACATGATGTGCCAGTATATCGAATTCGTTGCTGATCGTTTATTGGTAGCATTAGGTTGCCCGAAAGCATACAATGCAACAAATCCGTTTGACTTTATGGAGTTGATCTCCTTACAAGGAAAAACAAACTTCTTTGAAAAACGTGTGGCTGAATATCAAAAAGCCGGTGTTACAGGAAACAAAGAAGACAATGTATTCAGCTTGGATGCTGATTTTTAATTTGAAAGTACAAAGTATAAAGTACAAAGAATTAAGAAGATGCATAAGTACAAGGAGCTTACAGTTTGGCGAAAAGCAGTTGATTTAGCAGTGGAGATGTATCAAATAGCCGGTGAGCTTCCGAAAGAAGAACAATATGGATTGACTTCGCAAATAAAACGTTGTGCTGCCTCGGTAGCATCAAATATTGCAGAAGGAGCGGGAAGAAATACAAACGGGGAGTTTGGACATTTTTTAGGAATATCAAATGGATCCTCTTGTGAATTAGAAACACAATTGATTATTGCGAATAAGTTAGGATATATAAAAGATGAAGTGCTTGATTCAGCCGTAAAAAAGATCAACGAAGTTCAAAATATGACATTTAAACTTCAACAAACAATAAAGAACAACTAAACAGTCATTATACATAATACAAACTACTTAATACTTTAAAAATTTATGTACGTAATCAAAAGAGACGGTAACCGCGAATCAGTAAAATTCGACAAAGTAACAGCTCGTATTCAAAAGCTTTGCTATGGCCTGGACCCTATTCATGTGAGTCCAATTAATGTTGCCATGAAAGTAATTGAAGGTATCTACGAAGGTGTTACTACCAGCGAGTTGGATAACCTTGCTGCCGAAACTGCTGCATCGCTTACTACCAAACATCCCGACTATGCACTATTGGCGAGCCGCATAGCAGTTTCTAACTTGCATAAAAATACCAACAAGTCGTTTTCCAAAACAATGGAAGCGCTTTACAACTATGTTGATCCTAAAACAGGTAAGAAAGCGCCTTTGATCGCTGACGATGTGTATGAGATCATCTCAAAAAATGCACAAGAATTAGATTCTACGATCATCTATGATCGCGATTTTGGATACGATTATTTTGGATTCAAAACATTAGAGCGTTCTTACCTTCTTAAATTAGATGGTAAAGTAGCTGAGCGTCCTCAACACATGATCATGCGTGTGTCTGTGGGTATTCACAAAGATGATATCGCTTCTGCTATCGAAACATATAACCTTATGAGCGAGCGTTGGTTTACACATGCTACACCAACATTGTTCAACTCAGGTACGCCTAAACCTCAAATGTCTTCTTGCTTCTTGTTAACTACAAAAGAAGATAGCATTGATGGTATCTATGATACATTAAAATCTTGTGCTAAGATCTCTCAAAGTGCAGGTGGTATCGGATTAAGCATCCATAACATCCGTGCAACAGGTTCTTATATCCGTGGAACAAACGGTACTTCTAACGGTATCATTCCAATGTTACGTGTATTCAACGATACAGCACGTTATGTGGATCAAGGTGGTGGAAAACGTAAAGGTTCTTTCGCTATCTATCTAGAGCCATGGCATTCAGATGTGTTTGATTTCCTTGACTTACGTAAGAACAATGGTAAAGAAGAAATGCGTGCGCGTGACTTGTTCACAGCAATGTGGACTCCTGATTTGTTCATGAAACGTGTAGAAGCAAATGCTGAATGGAGCTTGTTCTGTCCGAACGAAGCACCGGGATTAGCAGAATGCTGGGGTGAAGAATTCGAAAAATTATATACGAAATACGAACAAGAAGGTCGTGCACGTAAAACAATTCCTGCACGTGATCTTTGGGCTGCTATCATTCAATCACAAATTGAAACAGGTAACCCATACATGTTGTACAAAGATGCTGCAAACAGCAAATCAAATCAACAGAACCTGGGTACTATCAAATCTTCCAACTTATGTTGTGAGATCATGGAGTACACTTCTCCTGATGAGATCGCAGTTTGTAATTTAGCTTCTATCGCATTGAACCGTTTTGTGGAAGATGGACAATTCAACCACCAACGTTTATTCGAGATCACCTATGTGATCACGAAGAACTTGAATAAGATCATTGATCGTAACTACTACCCGGTAGCGGAAGCACGTAACTCAAACTTACGTCACCGTCCGATCGGTATTGGTGTTCAAGGATTGGCAGATGCATTCATCTTGATGCGTTTCCCATTCGATTCTGATGAAGCTGTTCAATTGAACAAAGACATTCACGAAACGATCTACTACGCTGCTATGACTGCTTCTAAAGATTTAGCAAAAGTAGACGGACCATACGAAACATTTGCAGGTTCACCGGTATCAAAAGGTATCTTCCAATTTGATATGTGGGGTGTTAAACCAAGCAACCGTTGGGAGTGGGATGTATTAAAAGAAGAGGTGAAAAAACACGGT
>JAEUTU010000052.1 GCA_016786925.1 Bacteroidia bacterium | reverse complement strand
GCAAAATCTTTTAAAATATACGTGATCACATGCAATGAATCGTCATTGAACAGGATCTTTCCATCATCGATCACATCTTTATAAATACCCAGTTGATTGTTTTTGGAAAGGAAACACTTTTGAATTTTATCACCATGCTTTTGCTTTTCTGCATAATCGATATGTGCATTGACAAAGCGTGAATATTCAAATGTGAATTTTTCCAACTCGTGATAATACACTCTTTTATTATTATGTAATAATTCAATACTGAATACACCATTCGGGTTCGTAGATTTTGTTTCCAGATCAAAACATTCTACTCCAAATCCTATGAGACCATGCACGGTGATCGTATCTGTTTTTTTGAAGGAGTAGTTCCCTTTTTTATAAAGAGGCACTATTCTTTTTAAGTCTCGCTTGCCATTGACACTAGAGGTGTTTTCCAAAGGGTAAACAGCCAATTCTGTCACCCGTGGTTTGATGGTATCATTGATCAGATAGCCAAAATAATAGGGGTTAACAGGCATTTCTGTTTTGGAATCGCGTATCTCAAAATGGAGGTGAGGTCCTTGTGAGCCACCGGTGTTGCCAGATAGTGCGATCAATTCGCCTTTTAGTACCGGAATAAGCTGAGGAGCAAGAATGGTATCCAGTTCAAATGTTTCTAATTTGTACTGCATTCTTTTTACAAAGTATTCAATGTCGATGTCAAAACAGTTGAGGTGTGCATACACAGAAGTAAATCCATTGGGATGGGTAATGTAAAGTGCTTTTCCGTATCCTCCGGTGCTGATCTTGATCCTTGATATGTATCCTTCTGCTACCGCAAATACCGGAATGTTCTCTTTGCCGTTGGTTTTTAGGTCGAAGCCTGCATGAAAATGATTCGGACGGATCTCTCCGAAATTGCCCGATAATTCCATGGAATTGTTCATGGGTGCGCTGAAATACCCTTGCGGATACTCTGTTTGTCCATGCAGATGCTGGAAAAGAAGCAAGAATAGGAGAATATGGAGCGCTTTTGAGAACATGTTTTACAAAAAAAAGCATTATTGCCGTCCGATTTGGCGGATAGTATTAAAGTTATTAACGAAAGCATGCTGAATTATTGCTTAATTTTTGGGAATTAGGAGATGGAATGTTATATTTGTAAAATATTGAATTACAGAACTTAAACTTTGAATATGAGTGATTTAACAGCAACAATTGCCGAGTTTAAAACTAAAATAGAAAAATTAGTAACTTTACATTCTCAATTAAAGAGCGACTACGATAAATTGACTTTGGATAATCAAAATTTGACTAAAACAATTGAAGAACAGAAGCTTACAATTGAAAATTTGCAAAAGAATAACCAAGAAATAATCAATAACAATAATTTACAACAGGATAAAATAGTAACAGATACAAAACTTAAAATAAACGAGCTGGTGCAGGAAATTGACAATTGCATTGCTCTCTTAAATAAATAGATCGTCTATGTGTTTATGGTCGCAGCCATAAGCCTGAAACAATAATAGAATGGCAGATGTTTCATTAAAAATAGTGATTGCAGGACGTACTTACCCTTTGACTGTGAAGAAAGAGGATGAGGAGGCGGTACATCAGGCAGCTAAATTGATTAATGAAAAGGTGAAGGAATTTGAACAGAACTATTCCGTGCGTGATAAGCAGGATTTATTAGCCATGAGTGCGCTGAATCTACTTGCCATGCAACAAAATACTCCTAAAAAAACGCCCGAGTTTGATGAATTGAATCAACTTGATCTATTTGTTTCCGATTACCTATCCAAAGAGAGCAATTCCTAGGTTTACGGTTGTTAACATCCTCCTGTAAACAAAAAAAATCTTGTGCCGGTTTTTAGTGTTTCGCAAAAACATACTTTGGCATTGTGAATTATGTGATGCGAGGCGATTACAAACAACAATTTAAACTTTAATTTATGGACATTATACTAATTATAGCAGCGGCTTTGGGAGGATTGGTTCTGGGTGCATTGGTTGCATTCATGCTGATCAAAAAGTCGAACGAAAACAAAGCAAACAACATTATCAAAGAAGCAGAGGCTGAAGCTGAAGTGATCAAAAAAGACAAGATCCTTCAAGCAAAAGAGAAATTCTTGCAATTGAAAGCTGAGCATGAGAAAGCGATCAGTGAAAGAAATCAGGCAATGCAGGTAGCAGAGAATAAGATCAAACAAAAGGAACAGTCACTTTCTCAAAAACAGGAACAAGTACAACGTAAAGATCAGGAGTTGGATGCTGTACGTCAGAATTTAACACATCAGTTGGAGATCGTTGCAGCAAAACAGCAGGAGATCGATAAAATGCACCGCAGACAAGTGGAGCAATTGGAAACGATCAGTGGATTGTCGGCAGAAGATGCAAAAACGCAATTGGTAGAAAGCTTGAAAGCGGAGGCTAAAACCGATGCTATGGCACATATCAAGGATATTGTGGAAGAGGCGAAGATCAATGCGAATAAAGAAGCTAAAAAAGTGGTGATCCAAACCATTCAACGTGTAGCAACAGAGCATGCCATTGAAAATTCTGTTTCTGTTTTCAATATTGAAAATGATGAGATCAAAGGTCGTATCATTGGACGTGAAGGAAGAAATATCCGTGCATTGGAAGCTGCAACAGGAATTGAGATCATTGTGGACGATACGCCTGAGGCGATCATTTTATCAGGATTTGATCCTGTGCGTAGAGAGATCGCGCGTTTATCATTACATCAATTGGTGACTGATGGACGTATCCATCCTGCACGTATTGAAGAGGTGGTAGAAAAAGTGAAGAAACAAATAGAAGAAGAGATCATTGAGATCGGTAAACGTACTGCTATTGATTTGGGTATCCATGGATTACATCCGGAGTTGATCCGTATGGTTGGACGTATGAAGTACCGTTCTTCTTATGGACAAAATTTATTACAACACTCACGTGAGGTAGCTAATTTGTGTGCTACTATGGCCGCTGAATTAGGCTTGAATGTGAAACTAGCGAAACGTGCAGGTCTGTTACACGATATTGGTAAAGTGCCTGATGATCAGCCGGAAGTACCACACGCTATTTTAGGTATGCAGTTGGCTGAAAAATATAAAGAGAAACCGGAAGTGTGTAATGCGATCGGTGCTCACCACGATGAGATCGAGATGAATACATTGATCGCTCCGATCGTACAGGTGTGTGATGCTATCAGCGGTGCTCGTCCTGGAGCTAGACGTGAGGTCGTAGAGCAATACATCAAACGTTTGAAAGATCTGGAAGCACTTGCTTTATCTTATCAAGGTGTTGAGAAAACGTATGCAATTCAAGCAGGTCGTGAATTACGTGTTATTGTTGCAAGTGATAAAGTAACAGATAAAGATGCAGAGACATTATCTTTTGATATTTCACAACGTATTCAAACAGAAATGACTTATCCGGGTCAGGTAAAAGTAACGGTGATACGTGAAACCAGAGCCGTAAACTATGCGAAGTAAAAACAAAAAATAGATAACGCTGATAGCACAAAATGTTCTTCGTTTTGTGCTATCATTTTTTTTATAGCATGTTAAAAAAGCGATTTTCATTGTCATCCGATTTTACCAAAAACACACTTACACTGGTTGTCGGGACAGTTATTGCACAGGCTATCCCTTTTATTTTACATCCTTTTTTGAGACGATTATATTCAGCAGAAGATTTCGGTGCTATGGCCGTTTATCTGAATATATTTGGTGTGATCACAATCATTTCTGCTCTTCGTTACGAAGCAGCCATTGTGTTGCCGAAAAACGATAATGAATCGGCTAATATTTTGTCGCTTACCTTTTTTATCAATTTATTGATCAGCGCGATCTTGCTGCTCGCATTGCTTTTGTTTAAGGATCGTATTGTTCAGTTCCTGAATTTTCCTGTACAATATGCCAATTATTTATACATCTTGCCATTAGCAAGCTCTGTGTTTGGAATTTATCAGAGTATCAATTATTGGTTGATCAGGCAAAAAGCATTTAAAGCTTCAACATCCAATAAGGTGGTGAGAAGAGTTGTGGAAGGTGGTGTTCAAACGACTTTTGGATTATTGCGTATTCCTGGAGGATTGTTCGTAGGAGATCTTCTTGGGAATTTAGCGAATGTGCTGGCCGGATTTAGACAAGCATTCAAAAATAATTTTCATTTTAAACAGGTATCTGTAAAAAAGATGGCCTTTGTTTTTAAGAAGTATATTGAATATCCAAAGTACAATGTAATTCCTACCTTGATGAGCAGTGTAGCGAATGTGTTGCCTTTTCTGATCATCAATAAAATATATTCTACAGAAACAGTCGGTTATCTCGATCTATCGAAATTAGTTTTGTCTATCCCATTAATTTTCATTTCTTCTACTATTTCGCAGGTGTTGTTTCAACAGATAACAGCTAAGAAGCATGAATCGCAGAGTGTAAAGAATGATGTAAGGAATATTCTTTTTCTATTATTAGCAGTTGCCATTTTTGAGATCGTTGCGATCCAGTTTTTAGGACCACCTCTTTTTGCATGGGTGTTTGGTGAGCAATACGCTCTTTCGGGAGAGTTTTCACAGATCCTGATCTTTAGCTTTGTGTTGAATTTTATTGGCTCTACTTTTTCTTCGGTATTCATGACCTTTAACAGAATAAAGATGAACAGTGTTTGGCAGATCTGTTATTTTATTGCCATTTGCAGTCTGTTCTTTTTTAAAGGATTATCTATTAATGATTTTTTAAAAATATATGTAGGGATTGAAGTGTTGATGCATTTGACTTATTGTGCTATGATCTACTGGGTAGTTGATCAATACGAGAAAAAAAGATAAATGAAAAATTGGATCGCTGACATATTCAAAGAAAAAGGTTTTATCCGCTCCAAACTATTGCTGCTGCTATTGATGGTGGTGTTGGAGTTGTATTATCATTTTTTGATCGTTCCCGAATATGCACATCTGGGTTTTCGATCTGATTTTAATGGACTGAATTTTTTGATCTCAAAAATCGCTTTATTAGCACTTTTCCTTCTTTCATGGTTGTTTTATAATCGAAGTCAATTTTTATACACGATCTATCTCTTGTTGATCTTTTTCTTCTATATCCCGAATGCCATTTTGTTTGCTTTTGGAGGAGGTGAATTTGCACCATTTTTATCGAATTTATTTTTTGTTTCTTCTTTTTTGCTGAGTGTATACATTCCCATTCGATTGCCTGTTTTCAATAAGATTACCGGTTATTCACCCTGGATCTTGATCGTTTTTTCATTGTTACTACTTTTGCCGATCATTTATACCTATCGCTCCTCTATTAATCTAAATACATTGTTGCTGAAAGATATCTATGAAACCAGAGCCGTTTTTTCAGAAAAACTTTCCGGTTTGGTCAATTATTTTTATCACATATCCGTAAAAACAATTTTGCCGATTTCGTTGATCTTTTTTATGATCCGTAAAAAGCCTGTATTTATTGCATTGTACTTTTTTATACTCTTGTATTTGTTTGTGATATCCGGAAATAAGTTTGTGTATTTTACATCTATTATCCTGGTGTATTTTTATTATGTCGGGAAAGATTATGCGGCAAAAATTCAATATTTCTTTTTATTCGCATTTTTATTGTTCTTGATCTTTCCACTACTGGATTATGGCTTTATAAAGGCTGAAAAACCTATTTTAGCCGGCACATTTGTGAATCGTTTTCTATTTATACCTGCTCTGCTCACACAGTGGTATTTCGATTTCTTTGATGGAAAACCTTTTTATTTTGCAGAGAGTCATTTTTTCAATCAGTTTGTAAAAAGTCCCTACGATATGCCCGTAGGTTTTTTGATCTCTAAAACTTATTTAAATACTACAGACGCATACGCTAATAATGGTATTGTGTCGGATGGTTTTATGAATTTAGGTTATTGGGGGGTAGGGCTATTTTCATTGATATTTTCCGCTTTGTTTGCTGTTTTTAATTCATTAAAGCTTCATGCAGGATACTATGGCTTGTTCTTTAGTTATATCTATATGATACTAAGTGCGCCTTTATTGAGCTGTTTTATTACAGGCGGGATCCTGTTATTTATATTTTTAGCTATTTTTATATTAAGAGAGAAAGACCAATTATAATTGCCTTTTTATGTCGTATCGTTTCATCAGAGTAACAGATAATTATCCTCAATATATTCAATCGTATTACGAAAAGAATAAGCAGGCGCATTTGCTGTCGTATGATGAGCAATACAAGGCAATCACGAACCATTCTATTGAGATCGTCAGTTCTTTTGGCAGGTGTTTACGCGAATTAGGTGTAGATGCTTTTGAGATCATCTCCAATGATAAAGTATTACAAAGCACATGGGCCAAAGAACATGGAGTTAAGGAGAATGCAAGTGATGCAGAGATTATTTTTGAGCAATTGAAATTTTACCGTCCGGAGATCATTTGGTTGGATACCACTGTTTTTTTAAATAAAGACTGGGTTACTAGGATCAAGAACGAGATTAAAGGATTGAAACTGATTGTAGGGCATATTTGTGCTCCCTATAATAATGTGATCGGGTCTTCTTTTTCGCATTTTGATATCATGTTTACCTGTACTCCTTGTTTTGTAAAAGAGATAGAAGATCAGGGTGGTAATCCTTACCTTTTGTATCATTCATTCGATGACCAGGTTTTAAAAACATTGGCGGCTGAAATGAATTCATTTCCAGAGAATGACTTTGTGTTTACGGGTTCTTTATTGACCGGCTACGGTTTGCATAAAACAAGGATCGAATATCTGGAAGAATTTTTAAGAAGCGATATTAATCTGACCATTTACGGAAATATTGAATCGCAAAAAACGATCCGTATGAAACAGTTGATGCACTACACCATCAAGACAATGTTGAGCTTGGGGATGGAAGGACTTGTTGACGGAAATTCATTCTTGAAAAAGTATAAAAAATATGCAGATGCAGAGATCAATAACTATTCAAAACGATTGATCAATTCAATTCGTGAGCCCGTTTTTGGTTTGGATATGTTCAAGCTGCTTCAGCATTCAAAGATATGTTTCAATATTCATGGGGAGATCGCAAAAGTTTGTGGCGGAAATATCCGTTTGTTTGAGGCGACAGGAGCTGGAACGTGTTTAGTGACAGATAATAAAAAGAATATGCAGGATCTGTTTGATATAGACAATGAGATTGTAGTGTACAATAACATGGAAGAGTGTGTCGAGAAGGTGAAATGGCTGTTGAATAATCCGGTGAAGGCTGCAGAAATAGCTAAAGCAGGACAACAAAGAACCTTGAAAGATCACACAGTAAAGAAAAGAGCAGCAGAGCTGAATGGTTTATTTTTAGAAAAATTAGGGACAAAATAAAATAATTTAAGAACTTACAAATGGCATTAAAATCAATTATTAAGGATCTTATTCCACCATTGATATTAAAGAAGGTGAGTTCTTTGTTCTATGGCTGGTCGGGTAATTACGATACATGGCAACAGGCTGCATCAAAATGCAGTGGATACGATAGTGAGTTGATCATTCAGAAAGTGAAGGAATCGCTTTTAAAAGTGAAAAATGGAGAAGCCGTGTATGAGCGCGACTCTGTTATTTTTGATAAAGTATATTATTCATTTCCTTTATTGTCAGCTCTTTCCTTTGTTGCTGCCCGAAATCAGAATCGTCTCAGCGTACTCGATTTTGGTGGTTCATTAGGGAGTAGTTATTATCAGAACCGTAACTTTTTTAAGGATACCAGCGTGTTTAATTGGTGTATTGTTGAGCAAAAGCATTTTGTAACCGAAGGAATAAAAACGTTTTCGGATGAACATCTGAAATTCTATTATGATATCGATTCCTGTTTGAAAGAGCAGCAAATTGATGTTCTACTTTTATCTTCCGTTATTCAATACATAGAAAAGCCCTATGAGTTGATTGATTTTTTATTAAGTAAGAATTTCAACTATATATTGATCGACCGCACACCACTTTTGTTGGAGGGGAAAGATAGGATCACTATTCAAACTGTTCCTAAGAATATTTATGAAGCACAGTATCCTTGCTGGTTGCTGAATGAAAATAATTTGAAAGATAAATTCCTCTCTCAATATGAATTATTGTTTGACACAGAATTGGAGGAGTCGATCAATGTCGATCACGCTGCGTATAAAGCCTTCTTTTTTAAGAGAAAAGCATAGTTTTTTTTAGTAATTTCGGGGAAAATATTGAATATGGCACATATATTAAGCTTAAAAACCTTTACGGATAAAAGAGGGAATTTAACAGTGATCGAAAAAGTGATCCCTTTCGATATCAAACGGATCTTTTACATCTATGGAGTAGATGATTCTGTTAGAGGTGGACACCGCCATGTAAAGACCATTCAAGCTGCTATATGCATCAAAGGGAGTTGTGTGATCTATAATGATGATGGAGTAAAGCAGGAAGAGTTTGTTCTTGATTCGCCTGACAAATGCTTGATACTAGAGCCTAAAGATTGGCATCAGATGCATAGCTTTACGCCAGATGCTATTTTAATGGTTTTAGCATCCGAAAATTTTGATGCTGCCGATTATATTCATGATAAATATTAAATTTTGGTTCAATGATCGAATATGAAAGTTTAGCCCGTTTAAATGCTCCTTTTTTTGAGGAGTATTCCAAAAATTTTGATAAGGTTTTGAAGTCGGGTTGGTATATATTGGGGACTAGTGTAAAACAGTTTGAAGAAGAATTTGCAGCTTATAACAAGGCTGCACATTGTATCGGCTTGGCTTCCGGATTGGATGCTATCACATTGTCTATCGGAGCATTTAATTTTGAAAAAGGAAGCGAGATCATTGTTCCATCCAATACCTACATTGCTACGATCCTAAGTGTGATGCAAAATAATATGAAGCCGGTTTTAGTTGAACCGGATATTCATACATATAATATCGACCCTGCTAAAATTGAGGCAGCAATTACTTCGAAAACAAAGGCAATTGTTGTAGTGCATTTGTATGGGAAAGCATGTGATATGGATCCGATCAAGGCTCTATGTAAAAAATATAATTTGAAATTGATCGAAGATTGTGCGCAATCGCATGGTGCAACCTACAAGGGACAATTTACCGGAACCTTCGGTGAATTTGGAGCATTTAGTTTTTACCCTACCAAAAACTTAGGTGCATTAGGTGATGCGGGAGCTGTTGTTTGTAACGATGCTTCTTTGGATAAGATCATCAGAAGACTTCGCAATTATGGTTCAGATGTGAAATATTATAATGAAGTGGTTGGATACAATTCCCGTTTGGATGAAGTTCAAGCCGCTTTTTTATCCGTTAAATTGAAACGCCTGGATGAGATCAATTCACATAAACGATCATTAGCTGCTCTTTATTTAAAAGGGTTAAAATCTGATTTTATAAAACCTGTCGTTCACGCTGATTATTTGGATGTGTATCATATATTCAACATACGTCACGAAAAACGCGATGCCTTGAAAGAGTATCTATTAAAAAATGATATCAAAACGGAGATTCATTACCCTGTTTCACCAAGCAAACAAAAAGCACTGCAAGGGATGTTAGATAAATATGATTTTCCTATCAGTGAAGAGATCCATCGTACAACACTAAGTTTGCCCATATCTTTTTTCCATACTGCCGATGATGTGAATAAAGTAATTGAGGTGATGAATAAATTTTAACTGAATGTATAATTTCTGTACACTATTCGATTCCTTTTATCTTACCCGGGGCTTATTAATGTATGAGTCACTGGAAAAGGTATGTCCGAATTTCCATTTATATATTTTTGCTTTTGATGATAAGAGTTATGCTATTTTAAAAGCCTTGAATTTAAAGCATGCAACGGTCATTTCATTAAAAGAATTTGAAGATGAAAAGTTGTTGGCTGTAAAACCAACCCGTTCTAAAGCAGAATATTGTTGGACATCTACTTCATCTACTATTTTGTATGTGATCAAAAACTTCAATGTTCCCAGCTGTACCTATGTGGATGCTGATCTCTATTTTTATCAGGATCCGAAGATCCTTTTTGATGAGATGGGAGATAAGTCGATATTGTTGACCTTACACCGCTATCCACCTAAATTTAATAGAAGTAACACCTCCGGAATCTATTGTGTCCAGTTCATTACTTTTTTGAATAACAAAGAAGGGTTGGAGGCATTGAACTGGTGGCGTGATGCTTGTGTCGATTGGTGCTACGACCGTTATGAGGATGGGAAATTTGGTGATCAGAAATATCTGGATGATTGGACAACGCGATTCAAAGGTGTTCATGTTCTGAATCATTTAGGAGGAGGTTTAGCTTCCTGGAATGTGGAGCAATGGCCATTTGTGAGTAGAAAAGGAAATAAGATCTTGTTTTTAGATAAGTCAACGAATACGAATTTCGAGGCGGTATTCTACCATTTTCATCATGTGCGCTTCTTTAAAAATGATGTAGTAGATCTGGGATGGCGACACCCAACAATGCCTGTTGTTGCTAATTTATATGTGCCCTACATGATGGGATTGACGGCAATTGAAAGTAAAGTAAAAGCGATTGATCCAAGCTTTCATATTCCTTTACAGGAATTCAAATTGATCACCAAGAGAGGTTTGAAAGATAAGATCAAATATCTATTAAAAGTTGTTTATCGTTACAATGTATTCAATACAAAGAAACTGATCGCAAAATATGGTCAGTTACATAATTGATAAAAGGCATGAGCAAGGGGAGATATATTTTTATAGTTCAGGTTACCCGCCAATTGTTGATTGATATCATTAATGCGTTTGTAAAGGAAGGGGCTGAGATAGAATTAGTGACGGGTAGCGTAGAACCCAATTATGCAACACTCGATTCTCGTGTTAAAATAAAATACTTCAATAGATACGATAATACTTCCACCTTTAAACGTATGTTTACCTGGTCGGTATTTACTTTTTTTACTTTTTTTTATGTGCTCTTCAGAAGTCGAAAAAAAGAGTTGATCTTGATCAGTACACCACCTTTTATTTTTTTTATAGGTTCATTTTTTAAAAGGATACGCGGGCACAAATACCATTTGATCATTTGGGATCTATATCCTGATGTGTTAGTCAATTTTGGTGTAGCTAAAAAAGAGTCATTCATTATTAGGACTTGGAGCAATATGAATCGCAGATGTTTTGATAATTCGGATAGCCTTTTTACGCTTGGCAAACATTTGCAGGATGCTGTAAAGGCATATACTTCTAAGGAGGTCGTAATTATCCCTAATTGGGTAAATGCTGATTTTGTGAAACCGGTGGGTCGTTCTGAAAATCCTTTTGTAAAAGCACATGGATTAGAAGAGAAATTGGTGGTGATGTATTCAGGAAATATGGGTTTAACACATGATATTGAATCGATTGTTATGGCTGCAGAACTCTTAAAAGCAAATGCCCGTATTCATTTTGTGCTCATAGGTGATGGAGCCAAAAGAGCAAAGGTCGAAACGATGGTAAAGGATAAAAGCTTAGTCAATGTGCTGATGCTTCCATACCAAGACAAAGAGATGTTGCCGTATTCTCTCACATCAGCCGATATTGGAGTTGTAACATTAAGTCAGGGAGCAGAGAGCATTTCGGTGCCAAGCAAGACCTATTACACCTTAGCAGCAGGATCAGCAGTATTAGCTTTAGCTGCAAAAGAATCAGAGTTAGGGATTTTGGTAGAGGAATATAAATGTGGTAAAGTATTCGATAATGCTACGGCTCAAGAAATAGCCGATTATATTTTGTTGCAATTGGAAGATAGATATGGCTTGGAGCAGCTAAAGAAGAATGCGAGAGCAGCCTCTTTCGACTTTACGCCTGCCAATGCAAACGTTTATTATGATTATATTTGTAGTAAAAACCAATAAAGATGTTTAGAAAAATATATCTATCACCGGTCGGGATCTTCATTTCTTTGGTTTTGAATTGCTTGTCATTTATTCAAAAGCCATTTATGGTTTACGGTTTCTTTAATCGTAAAAGTGGAAATTTTTACAAAAGAACACGTTTAGGTTCAACCGTTAAATTGGTTGACAAGAAGAACATTGATATCAAAGATCATGTTTGGATAGGTCATTATAGTTTGTTAGATGGAATAGGAGGTATAACGATTGAAAAGGGAGTGAATATTGCCTCTCATACATGTGTATATACGCATAGTAGTCAAAATTCCATCCGTTTACTAGGCGATAAATTCATAGATGTACCCGCTCATAAACGTCCCGGTTACATTATTGAACCTGTTTATATTGGGGAATATACATTCATTGGTACTGGTTGTATCATTTTGCCAGGTACACGTCTTGGAAAAGGCTGTGTAGTAGGCGCAGGGAGTGTTGTAAAAGGGGAGTATCCCGATTATTCCATTGTGGTTGGTAATCCAGCTAAGATAGTAGGTGATACACGTGTTGCCGATGAAAAGCATTTTCAGAATGGTGGTGATACAAGTACATACTATGACAGAACTTTGATCAAGGATAATAAATTTAATTCCGGATTGACATCTCATCAATAATGACAGAGCAGTTAAATAAGAAGATCCATGTGGTGCTTACCACTATTTTAGCTTTTTTGATCCCCTCTTTTCCGAATGTGCTTCCTGTTTTGATCGTTTTGTTGGCGCTAAACTGGTTGATCTACTATAAGAACATAAAGATCAGTTTTCAAAACATCAGAAAGAACACGGCCTTGCTTTTTATGCTGTTGTTATATGTAGCCTATTTAGTAGGTTTACTCTATACCAGCAATTTTAAGTTTGCAGCTGAAATTTTAGAAACAAAATTTTCATTTCTGTTATTGCCTCTTGTTTATTCGGCTTATATGCATGAAACATCTGAAAAGCTTGATCACTACCTCTTAGCATTTGTGTATGGATGCGTGGGATATGCTTTGTTTTGTTTCGGATATGCATTCTATGCTTTTTACAAGCCGGTTTATACCGATCTGTATGGTGTATTGTATGATCTGGGATATAATTATTTTTACTATTCTTACTTGTCTTCTATCTTTCATCCTAGTTACGCATCCATGTACGCTGTGATTGCTTTACTTGCTATTTATTATTTAAATAGAAAAAGTATTGTTCAATTTAATTTGAAATGGGTAAGTATAGTTGTTCTGCTAAGTGTATATACTTTGTTTTTGAGTTCGAAAGCAGGTTGGATCGGTTTATTTCTTGTGTTTTTGGTTTATTTATTTGAGCTGTTTAGACAGTCTAAATACTTACTTATACTATTCGTTGTAATTGGTTTAAGTACATTGTTTTATGTAATTAATGTTCGTTTTGCGCCTACATATGCTCAACGTATCCCCAAAGTTGAAACAATTGAAAATGCTATAAAGGAAAAAGATGAACAGAACAACGCTGTGACAACAAGTTCGGATGGAACAGGTAGTAGGATATTTGTATGGAAAGCATCTGTGGATGTTATAAATGAGAACTTGTTGTTTGGTGTGGGGACAGGTGATTCACGTGATAAGATGCTGGAAAAGTATCTGGAGAAGCAAATGAAAACGGAGTATGAGTTTGGCTTAAATTCACACAATCAGTTTCTTAATACAGCAGTCTCTATTGGTTTGCTTGGGTTATTGCTTTTGCTGGCTTGTTTTATTGTTCCTTTTTTCAAGGCATTACGAGTTAAAAATATTTTGGTCATCGGATTTGTTGTACTCGTTTCTATGAATCTATTGTTTGAATCGATGTTTGAACGCCAAGCAGGTGTTATATTTTATGTGTTTTTAAATACATTATTATGTTCTACCTTTGTTTCCGGAAAACTTAAAAATTAAGATTATGATCCCATTTTCTCCACCGCATATTAATCAAAAAGCAATTGATGAAGTCACTAAAGTGCTTAAATCGGGCTGGATCACTACCGGTCCACGAACCAAGCAATTTGAGAAAGAGATCACTGCTTATTGCGGCAATCGTTCTACGTTATGCTTAAACAGTGCAACGGCTGGATTGGAGATCATTTTACGCTGGTACGGAGTTGGTGAAGGAGATGAAGTTATTTTGCCTGCATATACTTATTCTGCTACAGCAAATGTGGTGATGCATTGCGGTGCCAAACCTGTATTTGTAGATGTGAATGCGGATGATTTTAATATTAATGTGTCTAATATTGAAAAAGCGATCAACGCTCATACAAAGGTGATCATGCCTGTTGATTTTGGTGGTTTTCCATGTGATTACGATGCTATCAATGATCTGGTAAAAAGAAAAAAGGATATGTTTGTAGCAAAGACAAAAGAGCAAAAAGACTTGGGTAGAATATTGGTTTTGTCTGACTCCGCTCATTCGTTTGGGGCTTGTTATAAAGGAAAAAGAGCTGGTTCATTAACAGATGTATCAGTGTTTTCATTTCACGCTGTAAAGAACCTTACAACCGCTGAAGGTGGTGCAGTTGCTTTAAATTTACCTGCTCCATTTGATAATGAGGAAGTATATAAGTACTTATGTGTCAAGACACTTCACGGACAGAATAAGGATGCTTTGGCAAAGACTCAAAAAGGCAATTGGAGATATGATATTGTGGAGGCGGGATATAAATGCAATATGACAGATATTATGGCGGTTATCGGACAAGTGGAGTTAGAGCGCTATGACAGTGAAACATTGCCGAAAAGAAAAAAAATATGCGATCGTTATTCAGAAGTTCTTTCTAAATATGCTTGGGCGCAAGTGCCTGTTATGAGATCGAATGATCTAGAAGGTTGTTATCATCTTTATCCTTTAAGAATTAAAGGAGTTACAGAAGTTCAAAGAGATATGATCATTAAAGAGATCTTTGATCATGATGTTTCAGTTAATGTACATTTTATTCCGGTTCCAATGATGAGTTATTATGTAGGATTGGGATACGATGTAAAGAATTATCCCATAACATTTGATAATTATTCCCGAGAGATCTCATTGCCTGTTTTTTATGACCTTACAGATGAAATGGTAGAAACGGTTATTCATGCAATTGTTTCTTCGGTTGAAAAAGTAATCGCTGCAAAATAATATGGCCAAACGCATATTTGATATTTTTCTCTCACTTATCGGGCTGATCTTGTTGCTGCCGGTATTTCTCCTGATCGCTATTATTATTGTTGTTGATTCAAGAGGCGGTGTGTTTTACCGGCAAGTAAGAGTAGGAAAAAACGCGAAAGATTTTCGTTTGTTTAAATTCCGGTCGATGCGCACCGATGCCGATAAGAAAGGTTTATTGACTGTGGGTGGAAAGGATAGTCGAATCACACGCGTGGGTTACTATATCCGGAAGTATAAGGTAGATGAACTGCCTCAACTGATTAATGTGTTGATAGGAGATATGAGTTTAGTCGGACCACGTCCGGAAGTTAGAAGATACACCGATCTGTACAATTCAGAGCAGCAAAAAGTATTATCCGTTAAGCCGGGAATTACTGATTATGCAAGTATTGAATATAGCAATGAGAACGAACTTTTAGGAAAAGCATCTGATCCTGAAAAAGTATATATTGAGGAGATCATGCCGGCAAAGTTAAAATTGAATTTAAAATATATTGCCGAGCAGGGAGTGATCACCGATCTCAAAATTATTTGGATGACCTTTGTCAAGATCCTTTCTTAATTTTAAACTGATAAGTTGTGAAAGATCTTGCCTTTTTTTTAATATTATCTCTTTTTTCTGAAATATTGGGTACTGTTGGGGGCTTCGGTTCCTCGGTGTTTTTTGTACCTATTGCCGGTCTTTATCTGGATTTTCATTCTGTATTAGGCATAACAGCTATATTCCATTTGTCAAGTAATATTTCTAAGATCGCTTTATTTAGAAAAGGGATCGATAAGCAGCTTCTGATCAATTTTGGTATTCCTGCCGTTTTATTTGTTATTCTTGGAGCTTGGTTAAGTAATAAATTTGATAGTAAAGTTTTAGAATTTGGTCTTTCCATTTTTCTCATTGTATTAAGTGTTTTATTTCTTCTCTTCCGGAATTGGGTAATTAAACCAACAAAGACAAATTCCTTGCTGGGAGGAGGTATTTCCGGTTTTGTTGCCGGATTGGTTGGCACAGGTGGTGCTATCAGGGGTATGACCTTGACGGCATTCAATATGGAGAAAGAGGCATTTATTGCAACTTCTGCTCTCATTGATTTTGCTATTGATTTGAGTAGGAGTGGAGTTTATGTGTATAATGGCTATGTACACAAACACGATCTGTATCTTATTCCCTTTTTATTGGGAGTTGGCTTTTTAGGAACCTATATAGGAAAGAAGATCTTAAATTTTATTCCCCAGCAAACATTTAAAACGATCGTTCTGTTCTTGATCTTGGTCATTGGATGTGCCTCATTGATCAAAGTTATATAAAAAGAAAAGGCGCATTATTTATGCGCCTTTTCTTTTTATAGTATCTAATTTTCTAATTGATCTTTTTGTTGAAGAAGTTATTCGCGATCAATTCTTGCAATAACATTCTCTTGCCTTGATACATGGCTGTTATCCATGCATCAGTGGTTCCTAAACGGATACATTCTTGACGGAATATTTCAGCATCCTTGATAGTAGTAAATTCACGCATCGTGAAACGAGTGATACCATCCGGATATGGAGTTACCAATGCAGGAGGTGGTTCCAAACTGTTTAAGTTTTTATGTTTGAAGTTTTGTGGCTTTCTATAGGCACCAATTTGTACACGGAAGGTTAAGCCTTCAGCACATGTGTTACCAGCCTGTTCAATTAATTGATTGTAAATAGCTTTATCATTTAGATCTTTTCCAACAAAGAAAGAGAAGTCTGTTGGGCCATTTGGATTACAAGGATTTTGATGCTCTTCCAATGTTTTTCTTGCACCAAAGAAGAACACTGTAACAAATGATTTGGCAGCATCCGCTTCTTTCTCAACTAAATTTTTCTTGAATGCTTCCGCTTCAGCCAATGTTTTGAAAGGTCCGAATGTATAACGTGTTTTACCATCAGGATATTTCTTCGCTTCAATTTTACCATATTTTTCCAGATGTTGCATCTTGAAATCAGAAGGGTTTTCAAATGCGCCAATTTCTACTTTGTATGTTAAACCAACTATTTCTGATTTTCCTTCATCTTTCTGCAATCCTTTCAACTCTTCACCGGAAGTAAGGTCGATCACTCTCTCTTTCTTCTTGATCACTTTTGTATCAGTCGGTTTTACATAATCTCTTCTAGTGTATTCAGTTGAATAATATTGTTGAATGATTTTTCTTTTCCCTTTGTCAGTAACTGTTACAACTACATTGTGTTGAGCAGTGTCTTTGTCCATGACTTTGTATTTGAATATCTCTGCTTCTAAAAGACTTTTGAATGGTCCGATTGAGTAGGTAGTATTCCCATTTTCATCTACTCTGGTCTTTATTTCCCCTAATCCCTTAAGTTTTTCAGGATTAAAGTCAGACGGATTTTCAAACGTTCCGATCTCAACATTAAATTCTGTACTATCCGTTTTTAGATCTCCGTATTTTTTTAATAGAGATTGGTACACTCGGGCTTCATAAACTTCCGCTTTCTTCTCTTCATTATACTTTTTGACTTGCTCATTGATCTGCTCTTGGATAATATTGGTATTATCCTTCACTGCAGTTCCTTCCGGGTTTGTTCCTTTGGCTACCAATTTAATGTCATTTTGAACTTGAACGAATGTTTCTAAGCTTTTAACGTTTACATATTGGAACTGTGATTCATAACCTTCTACTTCAATTGCGACTTTATAATTACTTCCCGGTGTCAATGCGATCAAGTATTTCCCTGTTGAAGAGTTGGAATGATAAGTACCCTGTTGTTCACCCGTTTCTGCATTCGTTACATTGATCTTTGCGTCAACAGGTTTGTCATCAGCTGTTACTACACCTACAACAAGAGCTAATACAGGTTTTTCTCCTTCAAAGCCAGGACTTACTTTGTAAATATCCTGCTGACCAAATCCTCCTTTTCTATCCGAAGAGAAATAACCATGCTCACCATCTGCCGAAAGCACATAAAAACGTTCATCTTCGGTGGTGTTAATAGGATTGCCTAAGTTAGTAGGCGTTTCCCATTGATTGTTTTTGAATGTAGAATACATAATATCGTATCCTCCAATACTATTATGGCCTTCCGAACTGAAATAAAGAGTGATTCCGTCCGGATGGATAAATGGTGAATCATCATTGTATTTAGTGTTTATTGCAGGTCCAAGGTTTTCTGCTTTTCCCCAAGTACCGTCAGCTTGCTTTTTAGAAACATAAATATCTCTCCCTCCATATCCATCAGGGCGTTCACTTGCAAAATAAAGTGTTTGCTCATTTGCGGAAAGAGAAACACTACCTTCCCAATATTTAGTATTTACATTAGCATTTAAAGGTTCAGGCGCTCCCCAAACATCTCCTTTAAGTGTACTCATGTAGATATCACCACCATCAGCTTCAGTACTGTGAAACAAGAATAGCTTTTGTCCATCAGCAGAAAGAGCGATACTTGCATCATGATTTTTTGTATTGATGCTTGATCCAATACTTTGTGGTGTCTGCCACTCGCTTCCTACCCGGTAAGAAATGAATACATCCTCGTAGTAGTAACCATTGGGATCCGGATTAAAGTCATCATCCATTAAGCCACCGGTACTATTGGGGCCTGTGTATGTAAAGATCATAATCGACTCATCGGATGAAATAACAGGTACATATTCTTGATTTTCTGTATTTACGGTATTTCCTGCATTCTGTATTTCACACTGAACTTTTAATTCAACAAATGCCTTTCCATTTTTACTATTGTCGATGTATCGTTGGGTAAGCAAGCGTTGATTAATAGATGGCGCCTCTGCTAAATATTCATTAAATGAATTAATAGCATCGTCAAATTTGTAATTCAAATGGTAGGCTCTTCCTATGTAAAAATTAATATCGGGAGCTTTCGGGTTGGTAGCTTTAACTTGTTTCAGGAGCTCAATAGCCTTTTCTTTTTCATCACTTTTGTAGAGATAACAGATACCTGTTCTGTATTTAAGGTAGATCTCATCCTGATGAGTATTAAATACTTCTGCATATAAAGGTAAAGCTCGTAAATAGCTTCCCTCTGAATACAGAATCTCGGCTGTCTCAATCTTTTTCTTTTCTTCTTTTGAAAGTTTTTTAAGATCTACTCCAAATGTACTCCCCTTTTGAGAGAAACATACAATGGACGAGGATAACAGAACGATCAGTAAAGCTGTAATTTTTTTCATAGGCATATTGTTGATAACAGGATACACTCCTACTATTAATAGTGATAAAAATCCAAATAATACAAAAGTGAATAGCGATAGTCTTGTTGGATTTATAAACATTAGGAAGTTAATAACCACTACTGGTTTTGGATGAATTGCTCATCAGTTCGCTGTTTTAAGGTAATTGTTGTGTCTTTTTTATGCTAAAATAAATGTGTATTTTCGTAGAACAGGAAATATGGAGTTTATAGACGAAAATATTGAGCAATATGCTTTAGCACATTCTCAGCAGGAAAATTCTGTTTTAAGTAAACTAAACAGAGAAACACACGCAAAAGTGATGCAGCCCCGTATGTTATCAGGACATATGCAAGGGAATTTTTTGACAATGGTCAGCAAAATGCTGAGCCCCGATCGTATTTTAGAGATTGGAACTTATACAGGTTATTCTGCTATTTGTTTGGCACAAGGCTTAAGTGATAGTGGAAAGCTGTTTACGATTGATGTAAATGAAGAATTAGAAGGGATGGTGAAAAAGTATATAAAAGAAGCTGCTCTGGAAGATAAAATTAATGTGTTGATAGGAGATGCGATGAATATCATACCTTCTTTAAAAGAACAGTTTGATATCGTATTTATTGATGCGGATAAAAAAAATTACTCCAATTATTATGACTTGGTGTTTGATAAGGTTAGATCCGGAGGATACATCATTGCAGATAATGTGTTGTGGAGTGGTAAGGTTTTAGATCTTCAAAAGAACAAAGATACTGATACCCTATTGATCGATGCTTTTAATAAAAAAGTACATCAGGACGAAAGGGTAGAGCATATGCTTTTACCTTTGAGAGACGGTTTAATGATTGCTAGAAAGAAATAATATGATAATTGATTTAAGAAGTGATACGGTGACAAAGCCGACAAAGGAAATGTTGGGTGCCATGATGGTAGCCGAAGTTGGGGATGATGTTTTTGGAGAAGAGCCGACAGTGAATGCTCTGGAGAAAAAAGTTGCTCTTATGTTTGGAAAAGAAGCTGCTTTGTTTTGTCCATCAGGAACAATGACTAATCAGATCGCAATAAAAGTGCATACACAGCCCGGTGATGAATTATTGTGTGATGTTACAGCTCACATCTATAATTATGAAGGAGGAGGAATGGCTTCCAATTCGGGTGTTCAGGCAAAGTTGCTGCAAGGTGATCGAGGTAGAATAACTGCTGAGCAAGTGAAGCAAAACATTAATCCTTCGTATGATTGGTTAACAAAGACAAGTTTAGTTTGTATAGAAAATACAGGAAACAGAGCGGGTGGCAGTTATTATTCTTTGCAACAGATGAAGGAATTGTCGGAGATATGTAAAGCCAATAAATTGAAATACCATTTAGATGGTGCAAGGATCTTTAATGCAATTGTGGAGAATGATTATACCCCTTCGGATATTGGCCCTTTATTCGATACTATTTCCATTTGTTTGTCAAAAGGTTTGGGAGCACCCGTAGGATCTTTATTGCTTGGGGATCGTGAATTTATTACAAAAGCTCGAAGAGTGAGAAAAGTATTTGGTGGAGGAATGCGTCAGGCCGGATATTTGGCAGCAGCCGGGATATATGCTCTAGATCACCATGTCGATCGATTGAAAGAAGATCATCGTAGAGCGAAACATTTATCCGAAGTTCTTTCTAAATTAAGTTATGTTGATTCTATTTTACCTGTCGATACAAACATTGTTATTTTCAATTTGAAGGAGAATATCGTGCCTGAGTCTTTTTTGAAGACTTTGTCAGAAAATGGAATTAAGGCGGCAGGGTTTGGTCAGCAGGCTATTCGTTTTGTTACTCATCTCGATTTTACAGATGATATGCTAATGAAAGTGGAAGAAACGCTAAAAAATATCACATGGAAGTAAACCATACTATCATTGAAAATAAAGGAATGTTCTTTATAGAAGAGGCCGGAGAACGAGTGGCAGAAATGACTTATGTAATGGCAGGCAATGATAAGATGATCATTGATCATACAGAGGTCTCAGGAAAATTTGAAGGGAAAGGCTTGGGTAAATTATTGCTTGCAGAAGCAGTAGCTTTTTCAAGAAAAAGCAAAATGAAAATTATGCCCTTGTGTCCTTTTGCAAGAGCTGTTTTCGACAAAACGAATGAGTATGCAGATGTATTATTTTAAATAATTTGATCATGGAAAAAGAAGCAGTCATAAAATATAAAAATGATGATATTACAATTGTTTGGAAACCGAAGATGTGCATTCATTCAAAGTTATGCTGGAAACATTTGGGAGTAGTTTTTAAACCGGCTGAACGACCATGGGTTGATCCAAAAGGAGCAAGCACAGAGCGTATTATGGAGCAGATCGATAAATGTCCTTCTGGAGCATTAAGTTATTATAATAACAAGGAAGAAGAGACTGTTCAGGTGAAAGCCGAGAATATTGTGGAAATAATGGAGAATGGTCCCTTGTTGGTTTATGGTAATATCACTGTAAAGAAAGATGGAGGAGAGGAAGTGGTGAAAAATAAGGTAACGGCATTTTGTCGTTGCGGGCAATCAGGTAATAAGCCATACTGCGATGGCAGCCACACAAAGATCAATTTTAAGGGTTAGTCTTTTTAGAAATAAATTTTTTGTTTTGTTCTTTGCAGATCTTCTTTGTGAGATCTCTTCCTGTACTGATGGCAATCGGTATCCCTCCTCCCGGTTGATTCCAGTGACTGCCCATGTAGAAGTTTTTTAATGTTGGCAATGTAAACTTTACAGGAGAAAGTGCAATTAGATTTTCTCCCGGTAGCCATCCTTGTGTACTGCCTTTCCAGTTGTTGGTATATCTTAAATAAGTAGCAGGGGTTGCAAAATCTGTTTCTTCAATAAATTCTTTTATTCCACCCAATCGTTTATCGAGTAGCTCAGTAATTGTTTCGAGCATTTGTTTTTTGGCTTCACGATATTTTGGACGGTCGTTTTTGCGTAAGTCTATCCAGTAATCCGCTTTTTCGGTATAAAAGCTCACTACAACGGATGTTTTTCCTTTGGGGGCTAATGTTGGATCGTAGTTATATACGTGTACTTCCAGACGTTCGTACTGAGTTCCATCAGGTGACAGGATAGGTGTAGTTAATGGGAACCTGGAAAAGTGTGGTTGATCACTTAGGTCTTTGTTAATGCCAAAAGAAAACTGCAACACACTGTAGAAAACTTTTAATTTTTTAAGCTCTTTTAATTCAAGTATTTTTTTGTCGGTGTACTTCCCATCTAATGCATCAAAAATGGTCCAGTTCCAGTCGGCTGCCGAAATGATCGCATCGGAATAGTGAGTAACATTGTTTCTTACTAACAAACCTTTGGCCGTATCATTTTCTACAATTACTTTTTTTACAGGAGTGTTGTAATGGATCTTGCCTCCTAGTTTTATATAGGACTCTTCTAAATATTTAGCGAATTGTAAGGAGCCACCAATGGGATAGCCTGCACTTTTTTTATCAAATGAAGCTAAAGGCATGGTCATAACAACCATATTGACATCCTGATCATCGTAAAGCAATTCAAAACTTTCTCTTAAAAAAGGATTCTTTAATTTTTGAGCAAAGGTCCGGTTAGTATCATTTCTCCATTGAAAAAGGACATAGAGGAACTTTAGGTATCGAGCCATTTTGATGCCCCGGATGGTGGATTGAATGAATGGAAGGTCATCCATTACAGGCGGCAGGTCAAACTGCTGCATTACCCGGATAGAATTTGTTAAACGTTTGATCTGAAATTCATCCTCGGGAGCCAGATCAAGCATGTATTCTTCTAATCGGTTGACATTGGTATACAGATGAAATATTTTTTCTCCGTATTTATTGGTATTCTTTTTTAATTCAATATCCATGCGGATCTCATGGTTGTGAAAAGGGATTTTTTTCATGTCGAGTAATTCACTCCACATTTTATAGAAAGAGCTTCCTTCGTCTGTCCCCAATATCCAGTGAACACATCCATCAAAGGTGTATTCTCCTTTTTTCCAACTGGTACAAAGTCCTCCAGGAATAGAGTGCTTCTCAAATATTTGGGTGTCAAATCCATTCATTTGTAGATAACAACCTGTTGTTAACCCTGATATTCCTGCACCTATAATATTGATCTTCATGTTTTATTTTGTGGAGCTAATATAAAACAAAAAGAGATGTTCCTTTGAACATCTCTTTTAAATTTTATTGTAAAAGTATGTTAGGATAAAGCTCCAGCCGTTTTACGCATGCGGATAATATCTGCTAATGATTTTACGGCTCTGTCGTGTTTCTTTACGAATGGATTGTTTAAATCCCATACATAACCAGCTAATACAGAACAGATCTGCTTTTTGATCTCCTCATCCTGATTCTTTGAGAAGAAGATCTCGTGTAGGTCGCCATTATACCAACCTGCTACATAGGTTCTAAATGTATTGATCCCTTGCATCATATAATCGGTATATTCTTTTTGCCAGTCAACTGAATTACCTTTTAATTGTTCGCACACCAATTTGGCTGCTTTAGCACCTGATTCCATCGCGAATGTTACTCCGGAAGAAAACACAGGATCCAAGAATTCTGTTGCATTTCCACAAAGCACAAAGCCATCGCCAAACAGTTGTTTGGTTGATATCGCATAACCTTCAATTGTTCTAGGTTCAAACATCATTTCAGCATCGGCAAAACGCTCTTTTGTATGCGGATCGGTTGCAATGATCGATCTCATTCTTTCTGTAGGGTTTTCAGGATGATCTAAGAAGAATTCAGGATCCGCCACAAAACCTACGGAGGTTACTCCATTAGAGAAAGGAATGATCCAGATCCATGTGCGTTGTTGATGAATAACAACGGTGATACGGTTACCATCAATGCCTCCCGGACGTTTTAGATCTTTGAAATGTGTAAAATGTGTTTTTCGAGGTTCAAAATTGGATGGTTTGTCTAATCCGAACATTCTAGGGATCACACGACCATAACCACTCGCATCAACAATATATCTTGCTTTTATTTGTTTTTGGTTACCATCTTTATCAACCACGGTGGTTGTTGAATTGGTTCCGTTGAATTCAATATTGGTAACCGTTGTTTGATATTCAACCGGCACCCCCATTTTTTCTACTTCGCTGGCCATTAATTGGTCGAACTGACCACGTGGTACCTGCCAGGTCCATTTCCAGCCGTCAGTAAATTGATTTCCAAAGTTGAAATCGCATACTTCTTCTCCTCGAACGAATTTAGCTCCGAATTTTTCTTGAAAACCAGCCTTTTTAACAGCCTCCAAAAGTCCGGCTTCATCTAAATGATCCATGACACGGGGAAGAAGACTTTCACCAATCACAAATCGGGGGAATTTTTCTTTTTCTACAATTTTTACCTTAAATCCTTGTTTGTTAATGAGAGAAGCTGCAATGCTTCCGGAAGGACCGGCTCCTATAACCAGTACATCAGTGTTTTCTGTATTCATGTGGGGTATATTTTTTTCCATAAACAGCAATCAATAAAAAAAGTTTATGGTCATTACAAATTTAATTAATAATTCCAAAAGGCTAATTAGTTTATTCAAAAAAATGAGCAAAACCGTATGATTTTTATCAGTATTTTAATGCCTTAAAGTGCTTTTAAAGAAAAAAAGTATTGCGATTGTATCTTTTTAAAGGATTTGAATTATTAAACATAAAACAAGATCTAATTTGGAGAAGTATCATAAAAATGAAAAGGAATTAGCCGAAGAGCAGCTTTTGATAAAAGCTGCACAAGCAGATCCTGCGCGTTTTGATGTTCTCTATAATCAATACTATCGTTCAGTTTTTGTTTTTATTCATAAAAGAACAGATAATGAAGAATTGACAGCAGATATTACTTCGCAGGTCTTTTTAAAAGCCTTGATCAACATTCATAAGTTTCAATTCAGAGGTGTGCCTTTTTCTGCATGGCTTTTCAGGATAGCCTTTAATGAGGTTAATCTTTATTTTCGAAAAAATAATAAGGTCTGCCATGTCAATATTGAAAAAGAAGGAATGAACTTTTTGGTGAACGATCTGGAGGCGAATGAAAAAGAGAGTGCATATCAGTTTTTATTGCAAAAAATGCAAGAATTGGATGAAGAAGATGTGCAATTGCTAGAATTGCGCTATTTTGAGAAGCGGTCTTTTGCGGAAATTGGCGTGATCTGTGGAATAACAGAAAATAATTCTAAAGTAAAAGTTTATCGTATCTTAGATAAGTTAAAAAAAATGATGAAAGGAAACCCATTATAAATGTCGAAACTACACTTCAATATTGATAAGCCCGGTTTGCCTGATGAGCAAATAGATAAGCACAAGGATTTTAAAAAGTTGTATTACAATTATCAGCAGGCGACAAAGCCTTTGTATAAAACACCTTTATATAAAAACAAAAAAGTATTTTTGATAATATTGTTGATATTGCTTTTGATGTTTGTGTTGATAGAAGCTCTTGAAAAGGAAGAGGCTATTCCTGGAAAGCCTGATCAGGAACAGAGTAAGTAATCTAAACAAATTGATCAACTCTGTTGTTATAGAGTAAAAATTCTTATGCGAAAAATTCTACTTACTGTATTTTATCCATTTTTAATGCTTTTTTCCTGCAAGGAAATAAAGAATAAACCTGCTAATGTTGCAACTACTATGAATACTACAAGTTTTTATGATCTTTCCATGGTATCGATCGATGGATCAGAGATCAATTTTTCCAAATACAAAGGTAAACGGGTTCTTATAGTCAATACTGCATCAGAATGTGGTTATACTCCTCAGTATAAAGAATTACAGAAGTTGCATGAGCAATATGGTGATAAATTGGTAGTACTCGGATTTCCTGCGAATAACTTTGGTGCTCAGGAGCCCGAATCGGATAAAGACATCGCTACTTTTTGTGAGAAAATTTTTGGAGTTACATTTCAATTATTCAAAAAATCGGATGTAGTAGGTGAAAATAAAAATGTGGTTTTTAAATGGCTGACTGATAAATCTCAAAATGGCTGGAATACCGATGAGCCACAATGGAATTTTTCAAAATACCTTGTTAACGAAAAAGGCGAACTAGTGAAGGTATTCTCTTCCTCTGTTTCGCCTTTAGATGATCAGATCGTTTCGGGTCTATGATCTTTTTTTGTAACTGTTTTGATAATCGATAACGCTTCTTTTGATCACTTCCAGTGCTTCATCGCGTCCGTATATTCCACTTATCTCGCAAGTGGCAGTTTCAGTACCGGGAATGTTTTTATAGGTCAGGAAATAATGTTTTAATCGATTGATAATAGCAGGTGGACAATCATTGATGTCTTTCCATTCTTTATAAACTTCATCGCCTTGCATTACGGCAATTATCTTATCATCAGCTTCCCCTTTGTCGATCAATCGGATTCCTCCAATTGGAATAGCTTGGAGGATAATGTTTCCATGTGTAATACTTCGTTCGCTTAATACACAAATATCTAAAGGATCCCAATCTCCTTTTTCCACCTTTTTGCCGGAACGTTCCGATGCAAATGCGGCTACTTCTTTATCGCAATAGGTTTGAGGGATAAATCCATACAATGCAGGCACCACATTGGAAAATTTTTGCGGACGGTCTATTTTTAAATACCCGCTTTCTTTGTCGATCTCATATTTCACCGTATCAGTTGGTACGATCTCGATGAAGGCAGTTACAATCTCCGGAGCATGCATTCCGATCGATATTCCATGCCATGGATGTGCTTTGTAGGATTTTGTCATTTTTTCTTAAAAAATTTGGAAATAAAATAAACGGCTACCATTACTAAAAGTGAAATGGTCAGTAATATAACTTTATTGATATTGCTGGGCTGCTCGTTATGTGGTTTAAACTCTGATTGTGTTTTGATCAATTCATTTCTTTTGATCAATTGTTGCACTTGCAATTGCGTTCTTAGTAACGTTAGTTCATCGTCAAAAGATTTACCCGATGATGCTGTATATGGATCTTTTGTCGTATCGCTGATTTTTTTTCTCGAATGGCTGCACAGATGAACATTTAGCTTGTCGAAATTAGAATAAGTCGCATAAATGATCCACTCTTCATTGTTGATGAAGTTCATCATGCATGAGCTCGATCCATCGTAAATGAGTTGAATTTGTTCTTCGCTATTTCCTTGATAGAGTTCTATAACGCTAAAGTGTACAATGTTTTCTTTTGATTTACTATAAGAAATAGAATCTACTTTTCCATAGAAAATAACATCATACTGTTTGAATGATTCCTTGGACAAAGGAGGAAGTGGCTCACAAATACATGCGAACAAGTAGTTGCTGAAAATGAAAAAAGTAAAAAAAAGACTTTTTCTCATGTATTAAAATGTATGGTGCTTCAGAAATTGTACACTTTTTTCGATCTCGGTAAACATGATCTTATCCTGTTCGATAAATGGTACAGCTACTCTAAAATCAGCAATGTGATTCTCCAGTTGTGGAGACGATTTAGCAGGTCTTCTAAATTCGATGGCTTGTGATGCATTGAATAACTCGATCGCTAATATACGTTGTACATTTTCAACTATTTTGTAGCATTTGGTGGCAGCATTGGCTCCCATTGAAACGTGATCTTCCTGACCGTTTGAACTAACGATCGAGTCGGCCGATGCCGGAGTACACAATTGTTTGTTCTGACTAACAATACTTGCTGCTGTATATTGAGGGATCATGAATCCGGAGTTAAGGCCGGGTGTTGCTACTAAAAAAGGTGGTAATCCCCGTAAGCCCGATATCAATTGATAGGTTCTTCTTTCTGAAATATTTCCTAATTCAGCTAATGCGATCGCTAAAAAATCCAATGCCAATGCTAATGGCTGGCCATGAAAATTTCCTCCTGAAATGATCTCATCTTCTTCCGGAAATACAGTTGGGTTATCGGTCACTGAATTGATCTCCGTAAGAAATACACTTTCCACATATTCAAAAGTATCCTTTGATGCGCCATGTACTTGTGGCATACAGCGGAATGAATAAGGATCCTGAACATGTTCTTTTTTTCGTTGGATCAATTCACTGCCTTCTAATAATTTGCGTATCGTTTCAGCCGTTTTTAGTTGACCTTTATGTGGTCTGATCGTGTGGATATGTGGTTTGAAAGGGTCGATCCGACCGTCAAACGCTTCCAGCGAGATCGTTCCGATAACATCAGCAGCAGCGCTGATCTTTTTTGTTTGTAGCAAGCACCACACACCATAAGCGATCATGAATTGTGTTCCGTTTAATAATGCTAATCCTTCTTTTGATTTTAATTGGATAGGAGTTAATTCGAATTTCTTTAGAACATCTTCACTCTTTTGCTTTTTGCCTTCAAAGTACACTTCGCCTAATCCCAGCAATGGTAAGCACATATGTGCCAATGGCGAAAGATCGCCCGAAGCACCTAATGAACCTTGTTGATATACAACCGGCAAGATATTGTTATTAAAGAAAAAGGCTAATCGCTCTACTGTTTGTAGCTGAACTGCAGATTTTCCATAGGACAATGCTTGAACTTTCAGCAGTAGCATCAATTTAACGATCTCTTGAGGAACTTCATCTCCGGTGCCACAAGCATGTGACATTACCAGATTTTTTTGCAATTGTTCCAAATCATTGTCAGAGATAGAAACATTACATAAGGAACCAAATCCGGTATTGATCCCATAGATCGGTTCTTTTTGTGATGCCATTTTCTTGTCGAGGTAATTACGGCAAGCCAGGATATTATTCTTTGCTTCCTCTGATAATTCAATTTTGGAATTGGAATGTAAAATTGTTTGGATCGTATTCAGGTCAATTTGGGCAGTGCTGATCTTATGCATTTCTTTGATTGTTGTAATTTTTATTTTGTAATTGATTCTTTGTTTAGAACAGGTGCAGCATACATTTTTATAAAAAGATTATAAAGCGCTTCTTTTTCTCCTTTTAATTTTTCGATGTTCTTTTCGATATACTGAATAAAGTTTTCTTTTTCTTCAGTAGAATATTGTTTTTCGTATTTATTCCCATTCGCTAATAAGTCGTAGGCAATATAGTTCACCGGCCAAAGTTTAAAATCGGAATAGATCTGCTTGTCGATCAGGTTCGCCAACTGTTTGATCTTGTCATTCTCATTCTCACTTTTATTGATCTCTTCTAACTCTTCAATGATCGGTTTACCCACAGCCATGTGTATCCTGCCTTTTGGTTGAACGATCCCCGTGATGATGCTGTTGAGGTCTTCTCCAGGAGCTTTCACATATTTGGTGTGTAAGGAGGATAGGTACAATTCCTGCACTTTTAGTGCATCACAGGGTTCGTATTCATAAGAGATGGTTAATGGAACGATCTTCACTTCTTTAAAGCTTTCTACAAAGTTTCCATTACCACTAATATTGATCATTTTTAACAAACCTGTTTGAGTTTGATCAAAGCCATCTTTTGTTCTTCCGTTACGTTGCGCGATCCATACGGAGACTTTTTTTTCAAGTATAGTGTGACGGATATAAGCGGAAAGTTTTTTAGAGATGTCGTATAATTCTCTGGCTGTACCTTCTCTTTTTACGGTGAACATCCTGTTGAGTCGTCCAAAATCAGTAATGAACCCTTGTTCCATCAGATTGTCGCCAAAAGTGATCTCAGAGGTGTCGTGTCCGTGTTCAAACAGAAGGATCTGTAATATGGCCGAGTCGAGTAGAATATCCCTGTGATTGGCAATGAATAAATATCTGGAGTTGGGTTCTAGATTCTCAAATCCGCTATTGGTAAGACCGGTAGAGCTTCTTTTTACAATGGTGCGGATAGCGCCATCCATAAAATGTTCCTGGAAATCATGAACGTTTTGAACGCTGTTCACCTTTTCCTGAACTTGTTCTGCATTCATTCCCGGCCAAAAGTAATTGATCAATTTGTCGAAAAGAGGGTCTTTGCTCATTCTCGTTAAAGCATCATTTGCTTCATGATCATAAAAGGGTCTTATGTCTTCAAAATCGTATTTTTCCGCCATTATTTTGTCTTTAAAAAAGTGAACTAAAAGTACTATTTTTTGTTCATTATAAGGGCTAATTCAGAAAAATAAATTCTCCATCCGAAATTTTATATTTATTATCTTTGTCTATCATGTTTAAACGCTTTTTGACCTCATTATTTAGAGGCTTATTTTTCTCATTTTTTACATTCATTGATCTACTCTCCATAGGTTTTGTTGCTTTTATCATTACGGTAACGGTTAGTATTCCGGAGATCAAAGACCGCTCATCTCTGCAATTGGAACGTAAAAAAGTGGGAGCTGATTTTTATACGATCAATAATAATTGGATCAAAAAGAGTGATACTGGATTGTGGGAAATATATATTGAAGGCGATGGTTTTGAACGGGGAGTGATAGAAGGGAAGCTGAACAAAGAGTTAGCCGAGAAACAAGAAATCGCATTTCTTGAACAGATACAGGTGATGATCCCTTCACGCGCTATGTTGAATTATTTGAAGTTTTTCATTGCATTTTTCAATCGAGATCTGGATAAGCACATAACAGACGAGTACAAAGAGGAGATATATGGTGAATCACTTTTTGCATCCGATCAATTTGATTTCGTAGCCCCCAAATATTACCGTATGCTGAATTATCATGCAGCACACGATATCGGACATGCATTGCAGGATAAGAATATGACCGTAGGATGTACTGCCTTTGGTGCATGGGGCACTAAAACGGATGATAGCACATTGTTGATCGCCCGTAACTTTGATTTTTATGTTGGAGATAAATTTGCGGAAGATAAGCTCATCAATTTCGTTGCTCCTAAAAATGGATACAAATTGATCATGGTGAGTTGGGCAGGGATGATAGGAACCGTTTCCGGGATGAATGAAAAAGGATTGACGGTAACGATCAATGCTTCCAAATCGGAAATTCCTACGGGGGCCGCCACTCCAATCTCCTTGTTGGCAAGGGAGATTCTGCAATATGCAAAAAATATTGACGAAGCATTTGCGATCGCACAAAAACGGAAAACCTTTGTTTCTGAGTCGATACTCATCGGTTCCAAAGAAGATAAACGGAGTGCAACGATCGAAAAAACGCCTTCTAAAACAGAGTTGTTTACTGCTCCTCAGCCTGAATATTTGATCTGTGCGAATCATTATCAGGGAAAAGCATTCGCGAATGATCCGGTTAATATCGAAAATATAGAAAAGTCATCTTCTAATTACAGGTTAAAGCGATTAGAGGAATTGATCGGCAAAGAACCACAGATCAGCGTTCCGGAGGCTGTTGCCATGATGCGCAACAGAGGCGGGTTGAATGATAAGAACATTGGAATGGGGAATGAAAAAAGTTTGAATCAGTTGATTGCGCATCATGCAGTTGTTTTTAAGCCCGAAAAATTACAGATCTGGATCTCTACGAATCCCTTTCAGTTGGGACAATTTGTTTGTTATGATCTGAATAAAGTGTTTGCAGAAGCACCTGGCTTGAAGGAGAAAAAGGAGCTGTATGAAAAAGAATTAAATATTCCTGCCGATTCATTTGTGAATTCTACTGATTTCAAGAAGTTCGATGCCTACAAAAAGATGAGAAACCTTTTTCGTTTTATTCAAAAGCATGAGTTAAAATATCCGATAGAGGATGCCCTAATTCAAAAATTTATAAATTGCAATCCTGAATATTTTGAGACCTATGTTTATTTAGGTAATTATTATAAATTGCAAGGCGATAATTACAATGCATGGCAATACTTTAGAAAGGCCTTAACAAAAGAAATAACTACACAACAAGACAGGGATATGATTCAGTTTGAAGTAGACAATATCCCGTTAGAGTTTGTTCATTTTCAATTTTAATTTAAATGATAATCGGAATAGGAACCGACATAGCAGAAGTGCCACGTATTGCCAAAAGCATTGAGAACAATAGCTTTAAGGAGAAAGTGTTTTCGGCAAAGGAAATTTCCTATTGCGAAACAAAAGCAAATAAGGCGGAAAGTTTTGCTGCCCGCTTTGCAGCAAAAGAAGCTTTTTTTAAAGCATTGGGAACCGGCTGGAGAGGTGGAATGGCATTCAATGAGGTGGAAGTGGAGAATGATGAACTTGGCAAACCAACGATAAATGTATTAGGACAAACAGCTGAAATGTTAAAAGATAAACATATCCGGATCATTCACGTGTCATTGTCGCATATTAAAGATGTGGCCATGGCAACAGTTGTTTTGGAAGATTAAGAATAAAAAGTATAAAATCTGCTTTCGAATTATGATACCCGGCATAGAAACAAGTTCTTTAAATGAACAGAAAAAATATCAGGAAGAACGATTGCCTGAGATGTTACAATATATTTCCGAGCGTTCCAGGTTTTATTCGGACTTGTTTCAAAAGAATAATATAGACATTACTTCTATTAAAACGATAGAAGATCTTCAAAAGATCCCTGTAACAACGAAAGATGATATTCAGAACAGGAATCAAGATTTTATTTGTGTAGCTCCGAGCAAGATCATTGATTATATTACCACTTCAGGTACATTAGGCGATCCTGTGTTGTTTCCAATGACCGATAAAGATCTGGATCGTTTGGCGTACAATGAGTGTATCTCCTTTGAATGTGCCGATTCTACAAAGGATGATGTGTTTCAATTAATGACCACACTCGACAAACGTTTTATGGCTGGTTTGGCTTATTTTTTAGGGATCAGAAAATTAGGCGCTGGCGTGGTGCGTGTAGGAGGCGGTATTCCTGAATTGCAATGGGACACGATCAAGCGTATCAATCCGACCGCATTTGTGACGGTACCTTCATTTTTATTGAAGCTGATCGAATATGCTGAAGCCAATGGAATTGATTATAAGAACACATCCATTTCAAAAGCAATTTGCATAGGAGAATCTTTACGTAATCAGGATTTTTCGTTAACTACTTTGGGACAGCGTATACAAGATAAATGGAATATTAAATTGTATTCAACTTATGCCAGCACCGAAATGAGTGCAGCTTTCACGGAATGTTCCGAAGGAAAAGGTGGACATCATCATCCGGAATTAGTGATCGTGGAGTTTTTAGATGACAATGATCAACCGGTGAAAGAAGGGGAAGCTGGCGAGGTAACCATTACTACACTGGGTGTGGAAGGAATGCCCTTGTTGCGTTTTAAAACAGGCGATCTGTGCCATCATTACTCAGAACCATGTGCTTGCGGTAGAAAGACGATCCGTTTAGGACCTATTGTTGGAAGAAGAAAGCAAATGATCAAATACAAAGGAACAACCCTTTATCCACCTGCATTGTACGATATATTGAATAATATTGAAGGCGTAAAGAACTATGTAGTAGAAGTATTTACCAATGATATAGGCACCGATGAGATCCTGATCAGAGTGGGATGTGATACTATTCCTGAGAATTTTGAAAAAGATATTAAAGACCATTTTAGAGCGAAACTGCGCGTGGCTCCACAGGTAAAGTTTGAGGAGGTTGATGTGATCAATAAGCTACAGTTTCCTGAGTTGAGCCGTAAACCGATCGTGTTTTTTGATAAAAGGTAAGATTATTGAGAAAATGATCTTACCAATCATTTTTATTGGAAAGGAATTATTTTATATTTGTACAAGAACAAACTAAAACTAAATAATATGAAAGCAAAAATGTTATTGATCGCAGGTTTTATTGCTGTTACAGCAATGACTGCAAAGGCTCAAAAAATGGTTCAAGAAGTTGGTGACCTTACCATGTTGGTTGGACAAACTAAAATGTTGGTAGAATATGATTTCAGCGACTTGGATATGGGTAAAGAAGGTTCTGAATCAGAGTATTTGGAAAAGAAAAGAACAGACTTGAATAAGAAAGAAGCTGGTAAAGGAGATAAATTTGTAGAAGGTTGGAAAAAAAATCAGACTGAGCGTTACGAGCCTAAATTTGAGGAATTATTCAACAAAACAATGAAAGGCAAAATGGATATCAGCCAGTCAAATAAAGATGCAAAATATAAATTGATCGTTAAAACATTGACATTGTATCCTGGTTACAACGTAGGCGTTTCTAAAGTGCCTGCTTATGTATCATTTGCATTTATCATTGTTGAGACTGCTAATCCTGATAAGATCTTATCTAAGACAGTTGTTAAAAATGTTGTAGGTAGCCAAGCTATGGGATACGATTTTGATGCAGGTTCCCGTTTGCAAGAATCTTATGCAAAAGCTGGTAAAATGTTAGCCGGATATATTAAGAAAAAAGCTCCTTTAAAATAAGATCATTTAGATCAAAACATAGATCCCAAGCGATTTCGCTTGGGATTTTTTTTTACATTGCATCAAAATCAAATTATGAAACAGATATTTCAACTACTTATTGCAGCTTCTTTGCTTCCAACAACTTTGTTTGGACAATCCACAGGTCCATATACTATTCGTCATTCAGCCGAATTTGAATCACCGAAAGGACATCGTTTATACAAAGCAATTCCTTATGGAGCAAATGGCATTGTTCAAATTAATGAAGATGGATTGGAGTCTGTTAATTTTCAATTGTTTTCAAAGGAGCTTGAATTTCAAAAACAAAATACAGTTGATATTAAGTCGAAATTTACCAATCCCAAAGTAAGTCTGGATTGGATCTATAAAATGAAGGAGAAAACCTATGTCTTTGTTAGAGAAGTATATAAAGAAACAAAAACGGAGGGGATATCTGCCATTGAATTCTCGCCTGAAAAATTAGATGTTGTGGGAGAACCTATTAAGCTATATACATCTTCCGATAAAGTTACATGGGGAATACATACCAGCAGAATTTCGGAAGACAGATCGAAGATAGCTTACAACTATACACTTGTTGCAGCCGAACGAAACGATAAACTAAATACTCACATTGTTGGGATCTATGTGTATGATGAGAATTTAAATAAGCTGTGGGGCGATGAATTTAAAATGCCTTATACGGAGGCTCAAATGACTTTTGCGAGTTCAACTTTAGGTGATGATGGCAAGTATTATCAGGTGATAAAAGTATATGAAGATGATCGTAAAAAGGAAGCTACAAAAGATAAAAAACCGAATTATCACTATGAAGTATTGGTCTTTGAAAAGGGACAGGCTCAACCTAAAATTGTGGAGATCAAGTTAGAGAATTATTTCCCGGAAGATACTTACATCTATGAAGATGTGAATCATAATATAGTAGTAGCTGGATTTTATTCCAAAGGTGTCAATTCTCCTACAGATGGAGCTTATATGGTAAAGTTAGATGTAGCAAATGGGACCATTGCAAAGCTTCATGGAGGATATTATGAGATCCCTTCCGATGTGATCAAATCTTATATGACCGATCGTCAAAAAGAAAAGATTGAAAAGAAAGAGAAAAAAAATAAGGATGATGAAACCAAAGAGTTAGGGATCAATAATTTGAGGATACGTGATATTTATGCTATGCAAAATGGCTCTTCTACTATTATCGCTGAACAATATTGGGTAGAAGTATATACACATTACAATGGCAAAACCACCACCACTACTTATAAAACTTTTGCAAATGATATTTTTGTGATGAACATTGATGCTAATGGAAAATTAGCCTGGGTGAAAAAGATCCCAAAACGCCAGAGAAGTAATGATGCTTCCGGAAGTGGCTTGTCTATTAATTCTTATGCAATTGGGAACGATGTGCATTTGTTCTATATCGATCATATTGAAAATTTTGACCTTCCGGAAAATGAGGCTCCTCGTGCGCATATGAATAATGCAGGTGGTTTTTTAGTAGGTTTGAATATCAATGAAACTGGAATGATCAGAAAGTATAATTTGGCGGATGTAAAGCTGTTCGAAACCAACTTTTATATTCGAGACTTTATTGATGGAAGAAATAACAATTTGATCGATGTAGAGCGTAAAAGGAAAAAAAATATTCTCTTTTCAATTGACATTAAGTAATGAAAAAGGCGGGCATTGCCCGCCTTTTTTAATGTCCGCTATTACCGCTTGGCTTGTCATAATCAATCCCTTGCCTTTTTAATATTGTGGTTACTTTCCATGCATAAAAAGCCAGGTATGCAAAGCAGGCTACACCCACCAAGTAACTCCACTGTATCCCTAAAATATTATCGGAGGCAACGACTCCCTGTAATAGGCTGATGAATCCCCCACCCATGATCATCATGATCAAAAAGCTGGAACCTTCGTTGGTGTGCTTTCCTAGTCCCGCTATCGCTAAAGTAAAGATACACGGCCACAGTGTACTGCAAAATAATCCAACACTGATGAATGCATATACGCTTACCATTCCTGAGGATAGCATTCCTATAAATAAGGCTGTTATCCCTGCGAATGAAAAGATCAATAGCTGACGGGCTGGATTGCCTTTGCTTAATATATCAGCAATGATCAATGCGATGATCACAAACGCATATACATAAAATGGTGTGAGATCATGACTCGCAATTTTGTTTACGGCCAAGAAAACACCAAATGCAATGTATGGCATCAGGAAATTCATGATAGACTTTAATCCTCCGCTTAGGTTAAAGGCACCTACCGATGAGGTCCATCGACCGATCATTAAACTTGCCCAGAAAAGAGATACGTATGGTGCGATCTGTTCGGTTGGAGTGTTTAGTTTCTGTTTCATAAACTCAGGTAAGTTACTCGCAGTAGATACTTCAACTCCTACATAAACAAATATGGCGATCATACCTAGAATAAGCTGAGGATAATTCAACGCACTTTTTTTTGTATTGGAGCTTTCTGTTTCCTGTTCATCATTAATGTGTTCCAATTTGTTTGGTATAGAAGAAAATTTAAAGATCACTGCTACAATAATAAATGCGGCTCCTAAAATCAAATAAGGCGTTTTAATACTTTCAATACTTGCTAACGTATTACCCGATGAAATAGAACCGAAGATGGCGAAGCTAACCAACAATGGTCCAATGGTTGTCCCTACATTGTTTACTCCTCCCGCCAAACTAAGTCGTTGTGATCCTTTTTTAGGATCACCCATGACTATAGCTAAAGGGTTTGCAGCAGTTTGTTGTAATGAAAAGCCTAAACCCACAATAAATAAACCGGAGATCATTAATGGGAATGATGCTGTTTGAGCTGCCGGATAAAATAGTAAGGTTCCCATAGCAGATATGCTTAAGCCTAATGCGATCCCATTTTTATAGCCGATCTTGTTTAATATATCACCACCCGATGCTTTGGATGCAAAATAATAGATGAGAGATCCTACTGTGTAGGCTACATAAAATGCAAAGGAGATCATTTGCGATTGCCATTGTTCCAAATTCAATTTGTCTTTGAAGACAGGGATCAAAATATCGTTGCTGGCTGCTACGAAGCCCCAAAAAAAGAAAACGGATATTAACACTAAAAGTGATGAAGAATTGCTTTTATTGCTCATGAGTGTGATGTTGATTTGTATCGAAAATACAATAAATCAAAACATCAGGCAGAAAAAAGCGAAATAGGTTTTCAGCAGTGAATAGTTAATTACTTCAGTTGGATATGTGAAAGGATCTTGGAAGTAGCACCTGTATTAGACTCTACATAGTTTTTGGCGATAGTCGAAGCATTCTTCAACGCACTTTCGTTATGTAAGAGGTTGAGTATATTGTTTAATCCGGCTTCAGATGAAATACTGAATGCTCCTTTTTGTTCGATCAGTTCTTTGGCTTCCGTAAATTTTTGATAGTTCGGACCGAAGATCACAGGTAATCCAAAAGTAGCTGCTTCCAAAATATTGTGTATGCCTTTGCCAAAGCCACCTCCTATGTAGGCTAATTTGCCATATTGATAAAGTGATGATAGCATTCCAATATTGTCAATGATCAGGATCGTGGCAAGTGAATCGTTCTTTTCGGTCAGTTCAGAATATCGGATACATTGAGTTTCTGGAGAACCGGTTTTAAATTGCCGGATGATCGAATCAATGTGTTTTTCATCAATTTCGTGCGGAGCAATGATTAGCTTATATCCCATACTAATAATGCTGCTTTGGGCTAATATCTGCTCATCTTCATTCCATGTACTTCCTGCAATGAAAACAGGATGATCTTTACAGAATTGTTCAATAAGGTCAAATCGTTTTACGGTTTTAGCAATTTCAGAAACTCTGTCAAAGCGTGTGTCGCCTGTGACAGTAGTGTTTGTATAGCCTATGGATTGAAGTAGTTCTTCTGAATGTTTGTTTTGAACAAAAAAGTGATTGAAGCAAGCTAGTTGTTTTCTTGACCATTTACCGTAGGGCTTGAAAAAATGATGGTCATCTCTGAAAATACCGCTGACAAGATAGGTTGGAATTTTTCTTTTTTTTAAGGCATTGAGGTAATTGAACCAAAATTCATATTTCACAAAGAATGTATACGCTGGTTTTACAATGTCAAGAAATTTGTCAGTGTTTGTTGGAGTGTCAATTGGGAGATAAAAAATATAGTCTGCACCCTGATAGTTTTTTCTAACCTCATAACCCGATGGAGAGAAAAAAGTGAGTAGAATAGAGTAGTTTGGGTGTTTCCTTTTTATCTCCTCGATCAAGGGTCTGCCTTGTTCAAATTCACCCAAAGAAGCACAGTGTACCCAGATAATCGATGTTTGTTTTTTTGAAAAGACAATTTCAAGTTTTTTGAAAATATCCTTTCTCCCATCGATCCAAAGCTGAGCCTTTTTATTGAACAGAGACGTAATACCGATTGCAATTCTATACAGGTAAATGGATATGTTATAGATAAGATTCATGTAAGAGCTTATCCTAATAAGTGTAGAATTCTTTAGGTGCTTTTTTGTATAAAGGCAATATCCAGGCAACTTTTCCTCCGTAAAGAATATCCACCCGTTTCTCTGTATCCTGTTTCATTTGATCAAAGTTGTAGCTGCGTCTGTTTTGGGTAAATCCTTGCATACATTCAAAACCGATGTAAAAATTAGCAATACGATTGTTGCTCAGATACATGTAGCCTAAATTTTGACTTAAAAGAAAGCCATTGGTCAGCCGGTCATATCCTTTTTTATAGTCACTGTCCAGCTGTGGAACATTATTGCCAATGGTTTCGATGCGGATCTTGTGTTGAATGAATCCCAATCCAATGTTAAATACTATTCCGGAATTTGGATTAGGCCTTTTAAATGGGAACAAACGGCCTAAAGTAGCCGAAGCGGTAAAGCCTCTTTCGTAAAGACGGATGTCTGCAAATCCGCCTAACTTGTCAATTATAAAGCCATCAGGAGAGGCAATGCTGTCGAACAGGCTTTCTTTAACTGTTTTTCCGAAAATATAGCTTCCGTTAAGACCAACAATCCAATTGTATTTGGATTTGAAATCTACACTGAGCTGAATAGAGGAATTGTTTCCAAAGCGTTTAGTTAAGTCGCCTGCAGAAAAATAATACCCGTAAGATGCTGAAATCATTGGGCTTGCAACGGATGAGTCCTTAACGCTCACTTGCGATCTTGCAGAAAGAAAAATGGCAAAACAGAACCAGAAAATGAGGTATATCTTTTTCATATAAAAACGTGCTAATGTAAGCATTTTTTAACGAAGTTTTAATGCAAAAATTGTCCCGATTTTATCCTTATTTTATGTATATTCGCATTCTTATAACCGAAATATTTTTAGATGGAAAAGATCGCCAAAAAAATTCAAATGGTTGACTTGAAAAGTCAATATGAAAAAATAAAAACAGAAGTAGATGCCGCCATTCAAAATGTGTTGAATAATACAGCATTTATCAATGGTCCGGAAGTAAAAGAGTTTCAAAAGGAATTGGAAACTTATTTGGGAGTGAAACACGTTATTCCTTGTGCTAATGGGACCGATGCTTTACAGATAGCCATGATGGCTTTGGATCTGAAGCCGGGTGATGAAGTGATCACAGCCGATTTTACATATGTTGCTACAGCAGAAGTGATTGGTTTGTTAGGACTAAAACCAGTATTGGTGGATGTCGTTCCGGATACATTTGATATTGATGTGGCAGCTATTGAAAAGGCGATCACACCTAAAACAAAGGCTATTGTGCCGGTTCATTTATTCGGGCAATGTGCGGATATGGACAAGATCATGGCTTTAGCTAAAAAACATAATTTGTATGTGATCGAAGATACAGCTCAAGCTATAGGTGCAGAGTATTTCAGTGCAGATGGTTCTAAGAAGAAGGCGGGTACTATTGGCACGATCGGTTGTACTTCATTTTTCCCTTCTAAGAATTTAGGTTGTTATGGTGATGGTGGTGCTATTTTTACAAATGATGATGCTTTGGCTGCTAAGATCAGAATGATCGCTAATCATGGTCAGTCAGTACAGTATGTGCATGATTCTATTGGTGTAAACTCACGTTTGGATAGTATTCAAGCAGCTATTTTGCGCATCAAATTGCGTGATCTGGATAATTATGCAAAAGCCAGAAATAAAGCTGCAGATTACTACGATAAAGCATTTGCAAATAATCCAAAATTGAAAACACCTGCTCGTGCTAAATTCTCTAATCATGTGTTTCATCAGTATACATTGCAATTAAATGGCGTTGATCGTACTGCTTTGCGTGAATATTTAGCGAGTAAGGATATTCCAGCCATGATCTATTATCCGATACCGTTGCATTTGCAAAAAGCATATTTGGATCCGCGTTATAAAGAAGGCGATTTCCCTGTTACAGAAAAATTATGTGCTTGCGTTGTTTCTCTTCCTATGCATACAGAGTTGGATGAAGAGACATTGAAGTATATTACGACTAGTGTTTTAGAATTTGTTAATCGATAATCTTAAATTTTTTATATGAATATAGCAGTTGTTGGAACAGGGTATGTTGGTTTAGTAACCGGTACTTGTTTGGCAGAAACAGGAAATCATGTTATCTGTGTTGATATCAATGAAGATAAAGTAAAGAAAATGCAATCGGGCATTGTTCCTATTTACGAACCACATTTGGATGTATTGTTTGAAAGAAACATCAAACAAGGTCGTTTAACCTTCACAACCAAATTGGCCGATGCTATCGAAAATGCAAAGATCATCTTTTTGGCATTGCCAACACCTCCAGGTGAAGATGGTTCTGCTGACCTGAGCTATATCCTAGGCGTGGCAAATGATCTAGGGAAGATCATTAAAGATTACAAAGTTATCGTTGATAAGAGTACGGTGCCTGTAGGTACTGCCGATAAAGTGCGTGAAGCGATGGCTAAAAATGCTAAAGTTGAATTTGATGTAGTTTCTAATCCTGAATTTTTACGTGAAGGTTTTGCAGTAGATGATTTCTTAAAGCCTGATCGTGTTGTTATTGGAACAAGTTCCGACAAGGCAAGAAAGATCATGGAAGAATTATACAAGCCATATGTCCGTCAGGGTAATCCGATCATCTTTATGGATGAAAAATCGGCAGAGTTGACAAAATATGCAGCAAATGCATTTCTTGCAACCAAGATCACCTTCATGAATGAGATCGCTAATTTATGTGAGTTATTAGGAGCAGATGTAGATTCGGTTCGTATTGGTATTGGTAGTGATGATCGTATCGGAAAACGTTTCTTATTCCCAGGTATTGGTTACGGTGGAAGCTGTTTCCCTAAAGATGTTCAAGCACTAGCTAAATCGGCTTCAGAAGTAAAATACGATTTTAAGATCCTGGATTCGGTAATGGATATTAATGAAAAACAAAAAACCATTATTGTTCCAAAGATCAAAGCATATTTTAATAATGATCTAAAAGGAAAGAAGATCGCTTTATGGGGATTAGCATTTAAACCTGATACAGACGATATTCGCGAAGCTCCTGCATTATACATCATTGATGAATTAACAAAAGCAGGTGCAACAATTGCGGCTTACGATCCGGAAGCAATGAACAATGTCCGCAATTTAGTTGGTGATAAGATCATGTACGCGATGGATGAATATGATGCTTTGCGTGATGCAGATGCATTGTTGATCGCAACTGAGTGGAGTTTGTTCCGGACTCCGGATTTTGATAAAGTAACTTCTTTATTGAAGAACAAAGTGATCTTTGATGGACGTAACCTTTATGGAATTCAGCAAATGAGAGAATTGGGGTATTTCTATTCCAGCATTGGTAGAGAAACAGTTAAATAATTTATAAGATGAAAACAATAAAATTTGTATCAACAGTTGTAGCATTATTGATCTGCGCTGTTGCATTGGCACAAGAGCCGGTTAAAATCAAAGAAGGTCAAACCTTGGTTTATAAGTTAGCAGAATACGATGGCCCGGTTGATCAAACAGTAACACTTACTTCATTGGCATCTCCAATGAAGATCTCCTGGAATAAAAAAAATAAGTATGATGATAAAGGAACTTTCTTGATCCTTAAATCAGCTTTAGAAAATGCTATCAATATTATCTTCTCTTTCCCGATCAACTCTAACGATGATGAGTTGAGCGATGTGTTGCCGGGATTTATTGTAAGCAAAAAAATGTACAATGAATTAAAGAACAACAAAAAGACAAAAGTTCGTGCCGGTTGCGAATTGAAAGCCGATGATATGACATTGAAAGGTGAACAACCAATGTATGTAATGATCAACGGAAAAAAAACGATCGTCAATACACTGAATGTTACATGGGGAACTTTTGGTGATGAAATGTGGATACTCGACAATGCGGAATATCCGATCATTGTGAAGGTATCTGCTATTCAAAAATATGAATTAACTGAAATTAAATAAATCTTATTGTGGCTAAAAAACGTGTTTTAATTACGGGTGCAGCAGGGTTTTTAGGATCCCATCTTTGCGACCGGTTTATCAAGGAAGGATGTCATGTTATCGGAATGGATAATTTGATCACCGGTGATCTGAAGAATATTGAACATTTGATGAAGTTGGAGAATTTTGAATTCTATCATCATGATGTTTCCAAATTTGTGTTTGTTCCGGGTGAGTTGGATTACATTCTTCATTTTGCTTCACCTGCATCACCGATCGATTATCTAAAAATCCCTATCCAAACCTTGAAGGTTAGTTCATTAGGAACGCATAATTTGCTGGGCTTGGCACGTGTAAAAAAAGCAAGAATATTGGTTGCTTCAACCTCTGAAGTATATGGTGATCCATTGGTACATCCTCAAACAGAAGAGTATTGGGGAAATGTAAATCCGGTTGGACCACGTGGTGTGTACGATGAAGCCAAACGTTTTATGGAAGCCATGACGATGGCGTATCATACTTACCATGGCGTAGAAACACGTATCGTTCGAATTTTTAATACGTACGGACCACGTATGCGTCTGAATGACGGACGTGTGTTGCCTGCATTTATTGGTCAGGCATTGCGTGGTGAAGATCTTACGATGTTTGGTGATGGCTCACAAACACGCTCATTCTGTTATGTAGATGATCTTGTTGAAGGGATCTACCGTTTGTTAATGAGTGACTATGTTTATCCTGTAAATATTGGTAATCCAAGTGAGATCACCATTAAAGAATTTGGTGAAGAGATCATTAAACTAACAGGTACGAATCAAAAGCTTATTTCTAAGCCATTACCTCAGGATGATCCGAAACAACGCAAACCGGATATTACTAAAGCTAAAGCAATATTGGGCTGGGAACCGAAAGTGAGTAGAGCAGAAGGATTAAAGATCACGTATGAGTACTTTAAATCGCTTTCAAGAGAGGAATTAAATAAAACAGAACACAGACAGTTTAACTAGTATGAGTCAAGAGTTTTTTGCACACGAAACAGCTGTTATTGATCAGGGATGTAAGATCGGTAAAGGAACCAAGATCTGGCACTTTTCACACATCATGCCTAATTGTACGCTTGGTGAGAATTGTAATATTGGCCAGAATGTAGTGATATCACCAGATGTTGTGTTGGGGCGTAATGTAAAGGTGCAAAATAATGTTTCTATTTATACTGGAGTAACTTGCGATGATGATGTGTTTCTTGGGCCATCTATGGTATTTACCAATGTGATCAATCCGAGAAGTGCTATTAATCGTAAAAATGAATATGCAAAGACACACGTTGGTAAAGGATCATCCATTGGTGCAAATGCAACCATCGTTTGTGGTCATGATATTGGTGAGTATGCTTTTATCGGTGCAGGTGCGGTGGTCACTAAGAATGTTCCTCCCTATTCATTATGGGTGGGAAATCCGGCCAAACAAATGGGATGGATCAGTGAATACGGCCATCGTTTAAGTTTTGATAAGGATGGAATTGCTGTTTGTCCTGAAAGTAGGGATAAGTATAAATTAGAAGGGAATAAAGTTTCAAAGATCGTTGAATAGGAAAAATATGAGTAAAATTAAATTTGCAGTAATCGGGCAAGGACATATTGGTAAACGACATGCAGAGATGGTGCGAAGAAATCCGGAAGCGGAATTGATCGCAGTTTGTGATGTTGCAGAAAAAGGAAGTTTAGGTTTAAATGATTTGAAAGAACCATTCTACAATACTCCTGAAGCGATGCTAGCAGCCCATCCGGAAATTGAAGTGGTGAATGTTTGTACTCCCAATGGACTGCATGCGAAACATTCATTGGTTGCATTGGATGCGGATAAGCATGTGGTGGTGGAGAAACCGATGGCACTGTCGAAGATCGACTGTGAAACAATGATCTTTAAAGCATTACAAAAAAGTAAAAATGTTTTTTGTGTGATGCAAAACCGTTTTTCACCTCCTTCGGTTTGGTTAAAAAAGATTGTTGAAGAAAAAATTGTTGGTGATGTTTACATGGTACAGTTGAATTGTTATTGGAACCGTGACGAACGTTATTACAAAAAAGGTGGTTGGAAAGGAACACAAGAATTAGATGGAGGAACATTATTTACTCAGTTCTCACACTGGATAGATCTTTTGTACTGGATATTTGGTGATGTGAGTAATATTCAGGCAAAGTTCAATGATTTTAATCACGCAGCATTGACTGAATTTGAAGATAGCGGTTTTGTGAATTTCAATTTTGTGAATGGCGGAATGGGAAGCATCAATTATTCTACAGCTGTTTGGAACTCCAATTTAGAGAGCAGTATCACCATTGTTGGTAGTAAAGGAAGTGTTAAGGTGGGTGGACAATACATGGATAAAGTGGAGTATTGCAATATAAAAGATTATATGTTTCCAGAGTTGGCTCCAACAAATGAAGCGAATGATTACGGTGCTTATAAAGGATCCGCGAATAATCATCCACAGATCATTTCTAATGTGATCGATACATTAAAAGGCAGAACAACGATCACTACCAATGCTATGGAAGGCTTAAAAGTGGTGGATATTATAGAACGAATTTATTTATTAAGAAAACCCGATAGAAAAAGTTAAAACGAAATTAGTAGATACATTATGATCAACAAAATCAAAAACAAAGAAGCAAAGATCGCAGTGATAGGTCTGGGATATGTTGGATTACCAATTGCATTGGCATTTGCTAAAAAAGTAAAAGTAATTGGTTTCGATATCAATGAAGAACGCGTTAAAATGATGCAAAACAATATCGATCCTTCGCAGGAATTGGAAGCGAAAGATTTTGAAGGATGTGATATTGAATTTACAACATCTATTGATGTGTTGAAACAAGCTAACTTTTTTATTGTAGCGGTACCTACACCTATTGATGAGCATAACTTACCAGACTTAAAACCGTTGGTTGGTGCTTCCCGTTCGGTTGGAAAAGCATTAAAGAAAGGTGATTATGTGGTGTATGAATCAACTGTATATCCCGGTTGTACCGAGGAGGATTGTATACCTGTGTTAGAAGAAGTTTCGGGATTGAAATTTAAAACCGACTTTAAAGTTGGATATTCTCCGGAACGAATCAATCCCGGTGATAAAGAACATACCATTACTAAAATATTAAAAGTAGTTTCCGGTTGTGATGATGAGTCATTGGAAGTAATCGCTGAAACCTACAAGATCATTGTTGAGCCGGGTGTTCACAAAGCTTCTTCTATCAAAGTTGCGGAAGCTGCTAAGATCATTGAAAATACACAACGTGATGTGAACATTGCTTTGATGAATGAATTGTCGATCATCTTCAGTCGTATCGGCATTAATACCTACGATGTGTTGGAGGCTGCCGGAACAAAATGGAATTTCTTGAAATTTTCTCCGGGATTAGTAGGTGGGCATTGTATCGGTGTGGATCCGTATTACTTAACATATAAAGCAGAAGAGTTAGGATATCATGCACGAGTGATCAATTCCGGACGTTATGTGAATGACTCCATGGGTTTTTATGTAGCTAAACAAACCGTAAAAAAGATCATTGCTGCTAAAAAGAATTTGACAGAATCAAGAGTGTTGGTAATGGGTGCAACGTTCAAAGAGAATGTAAGTGACGTTCGTAATTCAAAAGTGTCGGATGTGATCAAAGAATTTAAATCGTTCGGAGTGCAGGTAGATGTGGTAGATCCACATGCCGACTCAGAAGAGTTGATGCATGAGTATGGATTTGGTTTGGTGAAAGAGATCGGAAAAGGATACGATGCAGTTGTTGTTGCTGTAAATCACAAAGAATATTTGAATTTGGATGAAGCATATTACAAATCTATATTATCAGAAGGCGGAATTCTGACCGATATTAAAGGCATCCTAAAGGGTAAGATCAAAAATCTAACGTATTGGAGTTTATAGATTAAATTAAAATCGGAAATCGAAAGTTGGAGTTCGGAAGTGGAAATCGAAAAAATAGAAAGCTAAAATAGCAGTTATGAAAAAAATATTGATTACCGGAGGTGCAGGATTTATTGGTTCGCACGTTGTTCGTCTTTTTGTGAATAAGTATGCCAATTATCAGATCGTTAATTTGGATAAATTAACTTATGCCGGCAATTTGGCGAATTTGAAGGATGTTGAGAGTAAGTCGAATTACACATTTATAAAAGGCGATATAGTAGATGCCGCATTTATCAATCAATTATTTGCTGAGCATAAATTTGATGCGGTGATCCATTTAGCTGCTGAAAGTCATGTGGATAGAAGTATCTCTAATCCTTTGGAGTTTGTTATGACCAACGTGATCGGTACTGTTAATCTTTTGAACGCAGCACGTAACGAATGGAAAGATAATTATGCTGCTCATCGTTTTTATCATGTATCAACCGATGAGGTGTATGGAACATTGGGTGAAACAGGAATGTTTACTGAAACAACAGCTTACGATCCTCACAGTCCATATTCAGCTTCTAAAGCCAGCTCCGACCATTTTGTAAGAGCCTACCATGATACTTATGGGATGGATGCCGTTATTTCTAATTGTTCGAACAATTATGGAAGTCATCACTTTCCTGAAAAACTAATTCCATTGTCTATTCATAATATTAAAAACAATAAACCTATTCCTATTTACGGAAAAGGTGAGAATGTGCGTGATTGGTTATGGGTAGAAGATCATGCAAGAGCGATCGATGTGATCTTCCATAATGCAAAAACAGGTTCAACCTATAATATTGGTGGTCATAATGAATGGACGAACATTGATTTAATTCACGTGCTTTGCAAGATCATGGATAAGAAATTGAATCGTCCGGAAGGCGAGTCGGCTAAGTTGATCACATTTGTAAAGGATAGAGCAGGACACGACCTTCGTTATGCGATCGACTCTACTAAACTTCAAAAAGAATTAGGCTGGGTGCCATCTTTGCAATTTGAAGAAGGTCTGGAAAAAACAGTTGACTGGTATTTGACGAATGAAGAATGGTTAAATAATGTAACCTCCGGAGATTATAAAAAGTATTACGAGCAACAGTACGTAAAGCGATAATTGGCTCAAAGCAAATTTATATGTACGAAACTCCATTTCATTATATAGATATTTCCGGAAAAACATTTTTGGTTACCGGTGGTGCCGGATTTATTGGTTCCAATTTGGTGGAATACTTGTTGAAATACAATGCAAAGAAAGTAGTTGTATTGGATAATTTCGCGACAGGTTTCGAAGAGAATCTGAAACCATATCTATCGCTTCCCAATTTTGAATTTATAAATGGTGATATCTGCGACATCAACGATTGTCATAATGCTTGTGCCGGAGTTGATCATGTTTTTCACGATGCAGCATTGGGCTCAGTTCCCCGTTCCATCAAAAATCCAATTGCTACACACAATGTAAATGCAACAGGTTTTATTAATGTTCTGATCGCAGCACGTGATGCCAAAGTAAAACGTGTGGTATATGCCAGTTCTTCTTCTGTGTATGGTGATAGTAAAGTAATGCCTAAAGTGGAAGATAAAATAGGGAAACAATTATCACCTTATGCGGTGTCAAAAATGACCAATGAGTTGTATGGCGAGATCTTCGCTAAAACCTATCAAATGGAAGTTGTAGGACTTCGCTATTTTAATATATTCGGACCACGCCAAAATCCGCAAGGAGAGTATGCTGCGGCTATTCCATTGTTCATTAATGCCTTATTGAAAGGAGAATCACCCATGATCAATGGCGATGGTGAACAAACCCGTGATTTTACTTTTGTGGAAAATGCGGTACAAGCTAATATTAAAGCAATGTTTGCTGATCTGAAGAATGTTCAGGGAGATGTTTTTAATATTGCAGTTGGTGAACGTGTTTCCTTAAACCAATTGATCGATATTCTTCGTAAACTAATTGGTACAGAAGTGAAACAGGGATATAGAGCGGATAGACCTGGTGACGTAAGAGATTCTCTGGCAGATATTGCCAAGGCAAAAATGATCTTAGGTTATGAGCCAAATGTGAAGATAGAAGAAGGGTTGAGCAAAACGCTCGAATGGTTCAAAAAACGATATTCATATTAATTATACATTCATTGGGACTTTTCGATCTATTTAAAAAGAAGCCAAAACGATTAAGTACTCCGGTTGACCTGAGTAAGTTGGTTACCGATGTGCATTCGCATTTGGTGCCTGCCATTGATGATGGATCAAAGAGTGTAGAAGACAGTGTAAATATGATCACGATGCTCAATAGTATGGGCTATAAAAAGATCATTACCACACCTCATATCATGGGTGATGGTTATAGAAATACACCTGAAACAATATTGGGTGGACTGGAAAAAGTGAAGCCTGCATTGAAAGAAGCGGGTGTTCAAGTAGAAATGGGAGCAGCAGCTGAATATTATCTTGATTTTGATTTTGAACGAAAATTAGATAATGAAAAGCTTCTCACTTTTGGTAACAATTACCTGTTGTTTGAGATCTCCTACATGAATCCACCTGATAATTTATTTCATGTGATCTTTAAGATGCAAACACAGGGTTACAAACCGGTGTTGGCGCATCCCGAACGATACAATTTCTGGCACAGGGAGTTTGATAAATACGAAGCATTTATTGATAAAGGAGTTTTGTTGCAAATGAATATTAATTCCTTAACAGGATATTATTCCATTCCAACAAAAAAAGTGGCGGAACAAATGATCGATAAAGAAATGATCTCTTTTGTTGGAACCGATTGTCACCATGTGGGACATATTAATTTAATGAAAGAAGTGGTGTATGAGCCACACTTGTTGAAGTTGGTGGAAGGCGGAAAGCTTCTGAATCATACCTTATAATGGTTTGATTATTGTAGTTTTTGATACAAATTATTTACACATGAAAAAGTATTTCACACTCACATTTATTTTTCTTTCATTCGCATTACTTGTTAATGCACAGGATGACGGAGAAAAACCTTGTCAGGAGATCGAGAATAAAAAAGCAAAGAAACTATACGAGCAAGGCATCGATAAAAAGAATAAAAAAGATGATCGCATGAAATTCCTGGAGCAAGCTATTCAGCTGGAGCCGGATTATGTGGATGCTAATTTTGCTTTCGGAATGGAACGTATTCGTACGCTCATATACGAAGATAAGCCCTTTAAGCCTGTGGAACCTTATTTTTTAAAGGTGGTAGAGTTATGTCCGAAATACCATTCCAATCCCTATTACTATTTAGGATTTAGTTATTATGAGCAGGAAAAATGGGAAGAAAGTGCTAAATACCTGAAAGAGTTTTTGAATTTTAAAGATGATAATACCGACAAGTTCGATAAGAATTATGATGGCTTACTTTCGGAAGCAAAAAGGATGTTAAAGTATGCTAAGCTTTACGGTGAGATCTTTAAAAATCCTGTTCCTTTTGATCCGAATCCCGTTACAGGTGTTTGTACACCTAATGACGAATACCTTCCAATTATCACTGCCGATGATGAAATGATCTTGTTTACACGTAAAATGCCATATGTAAATAAAGATGGGATTGCAGGCATGACTACCGATCAGGAAATAGAATTGTTCAGTTATAGCAAGCGTGATAAAACCGGACAGTTTACGAAAGGAAGTCGTATGACCTATCCATTCAATAAGCAAGGCGGACAAGGCGGTGCAACCATGAGTATTGATAATAAACATTTATATTTTACGATCTGTAAGGATGAAGGTGGAGCTCAGGTCAATTGCGATATCTATCATTCTGATATGGTAAATGGTGAATGGACCGAGATTGAAAAAGTAGAAGGAATCAATGATCCGGTTTATTGGGATTCACAACCCACATTGGCATCGGATGGAGTAACACTTTATTTTGCCAGCGACCGAAAAGGAGGTAGAGGAGGAGTAGATATTTATAAAACAGTAAAAGATAAGGCTACCGGAATGTGGAGTAAGCCCGAGAATTTAGGTCCAGTGATCAATACGCCTTTCGATGAAAAATCACCCTTTATTCACTCCGATTTTGAGACCATGTATTTTAGCTCGGACGGTCATCCGGGTGTAGGTGGTTTTGATATTTTCTTTTCCCGTAAAGGAGAAGATGGTAAGTGGGCCGAACCCAAAAACATTGGTGTTCCGATCAATACGGTGGGTGATGATCTTGGTTTTTTTGTGAGCACAGATGGTCATTTAGGATATTTTGCTTCCAATGAACCTAATCGCACAAAAGGTCGCTCAGTGGGTAAATACGATCTGTTTTCATTTGAATTGTACAAAGAAGCCCGTCCGCAGGATGTCGCCTTTATCAAAGGAAAGGTGGAAGACAAGGCACAAGGTGAAGTAAAGAATTTTACCGTAGAGGTAAAAGATGCCGTTACAAAAAAAGTAACAACCGCTGTGGTTGATTCTACTACGGGCGACTTTGCTGTTGTAGTAAACAATAAAGCCAAGAATGATCTCATCGTTACGGTGAAAAAAGATAATTATGCTTTCAGTTCACAGCTGGTAATGAAGGATTCAATAAAAAACACCAAACCCTTACCAATTAAACCGATTGTCGCAGATACAATTGCTGTAGGGAAAAAGTATTTGTTAGATAATATTTACTATAAAACGAATTCAGCTGATATGGAACCGCGTTCGTTGATCGTTATTGATGAATTTGTGGAGTTTTTAAAAGCAAATCCAACGATCAAGATCGAGATACACGGACATACTGATAATGTAGGTAATCCGAAGGATAACCTGGCTTTGAGTACCGACCGTGCCTTTACTGTGCGTGATAAACTGTTGGAAAAAGGGATCAGTGAAAAACGTTTGATCGCTTTTAAAGGATTTGGTGCCAGTGTTCCGATTGCTGATAATTCAACAGAAGCAGGTAGAGCTAAAAATCGTAGAACAGAGTTTGTTATAGTCGGCAAATAATGCAAAAAAAGAATAAATATTTTGTATTGTTGCTCATTGTAACGCTGATCGTTTTCATCAGTTTTTACCGCGATTATTTTTTCAGAACAGTAAATGCTATGCTACTGGCATGGGACTATGAAATGGATTATCCGATGCCTGCTCATCTGCGCTTTTTTGAATCCTTTGATTATGACGCAGTACTCAATTTGAAATGGTTGTTTACACTCGTATTTGCAGCTGTTTTCTATTTCATTAGCAGGTATACTATTCAATACCTTTTTAGTAACAGGAATTACAATCGTATCGTACTTTTTGCTTTTGCAGGTTTAACTGTCCTTTCGGGTTTGTTTATGATAATAGGCTGGATGGTACCCTCGTCATTGGAAAGAATGTACGAGATCGCCCGCTTTTTAATGGGCCTAGCACAATCACCGGTGGTGCTAATGGTATTGATCCCTGCTTTTATGCTTGCGGAGAAAGAGGTTAATTAGCTAATTAGTATACCTCTTCCCGGCCCTCTCCGAAGGAGTAATAGCATCTTTATGCTTTTGCCAGTGTTATCACCTCAAAGATTTGACATCTCCACGGCCAACTCCGGAGGAGAAGGGATAATAGTATCTCACAATCGTATTTCGTAGAACCCTCTGCGTTGCTTTGCGAAAAACTTTGTGTCCTTTGCGGTTAGGAGCAGAGCGTTTTTTATTCCAATCGTTCTCGATACAGCTCGTTCCTCGCCACTCGAACTGACATCCAATCCAGAATCCTAAATCCAAAATCCTCAAATCCCCAATCCTCAAATCCCCAATCCTCAAATCCTGAATCCTCAAATCCTGAATCCTCAAATCCCCAATCCTCAATTCCCATTTTTTTCCTACTTTTGTACCCGTTAAATAGATATTCCTCAAAATATTAATACAACATCATTATGAAAAAAGACACCGCCATTTTTAATTTAATTGCTGAAGAGAAAAAACGTCAAACAGTTGGTATTGAATTGATCGCATCCGAAAATTATGTGAGCGAGCAAGTGATGAAAGCGATGGGAAGCGTACTTACCAATAAATATGCTGAGGGATTACCTCACAAACGTTATTATGGTGGCTGTGAGGTAGTAGATAAAGTAGAACAATTAGCCATCGACCGTGCAAAGCAATTATTCAATGCAGAATGGGTGAACGTACAACCACACTCGGGAGCACAAGCGAATGCGGCTGTTATGTTAGCGGTGTTAAAACCAGGCGATAAAATTTTAGGATTCGACCTTTCGCATGGTGGCCATTTAACACATGGTTCACCTGTTAACTTTTCCGGAAAATTATATGTTCCAAGTTTTTATGGCGTAGAGGAAAAAACTGGACGTGTGAATATGAAAAAAGTAGAAGAGATCGCATTGCGCGAAAAGCCGAAATTGATCATTTGTGGTGCATCATCTTATTCACGTGACTGGGATTACAAAACATTCCGTAAGATAGCAGACAAAGTGGGTGCTTTGTTAATGGCCGATATTTCACATCCATCCGGATTGATCGCACGTGGATTATTGAACGATCCATTGCCATATTGCCACATTGTAACAACTACTACACATAAAACATTGCGTGGACCACGCGGTGGAATGATCATGATGGGGAAAGATTTCCCGAATCCATTTGGTGAAAAAACTCCAAAAGGAGAGATCAAAATGATGTCACAGTTGTTGGATGCTGCTGTGTTCCCTGGTACTCAAGGCGGTCCGTTAGAGCATGTAATTGCTGCCAAGGCAGTTGCTTATGGAGAAGCATTGGAAGATAGCTATTTAAAATATTGTGTGCAGGTGATGAAAAATGCGAAGTTGATGGCAGAGTGTTTTGTAGAAAAAGGATACAAAGTGATCAGTGGTGGAACGGATAATCATTGTATGTTGATCGACTTGCGTTCAAAAAAAATACCGAATGGTTTAGCTCCATTGACAGGGAAATTAGCAGAAAATACACTTGTAAAAGCTGATATTACAGTTAATAAGAATATGGTGCCATTTGATGATAAATCACCATTTGTAACATCTGGTATCCGTGTAGGAGCAGCAGCTATTACTACCCGAGGATTAAAAGAAAAACATATTCCGAAGATTGTGAATTTGATCGATAAAGTGTTGATGAACCACGATAATGAAAAGGTGATCCTCGAGGTAAGAAAAGAAGTGAATAAGATGATGAAGGATTTCCCTTTGTTTTCATAATATTTAGCGTTTTAATAACAATTAAGATCCCTGTCGTATGACGGGGATTTTTTTTAGTAAGAAATTTGAATTTTGGGAGATTGTTTACTCGTTATCCCTTCTTTATCCATTTATCTTTGCGGTTATAAAACATATAAATCGCGAATGTTAAAATAAAAAAGCTGGATTTAAATAGTGCGGAGTCAGCACTGTAATCACCGACAAATTAAGTATGAACTATAAATTACGATTAAACCATTTTTCAATTGTTGTAACTCTTTTTACAATGCTTTCTTTTTCTCTAGATGCTCAGACATCTATGATCACTGATGTTTATAGTGGTACAGATAGTTCTTTGAATTATAATTCTACACCAATTGTTAATGTAAATGGTATTGCATTTTTTGTTGCTTCTGATGGTGTCAGTGGAAGAGAATTGTGGATGAGTGACGGAACTGTAGGGGGGACAATTCTAGTGAAAGACATTAACTCTGGTAGTAGTAGTTCTAATCCATTTGGTCTAAAAAATATGAATGGTACATTGTATTTTAGAGCAGATGATGGAATTCATGGAGCCGAATTATGGAAAAGTGATGGAACTTTTGCCGGTACGACAATGGTAAAGGATATAAATTTAGGATTAAATAATTCTAATCCATCTGGCTTCACAGAGTTGTCAGGATCTGTTTATTTTTCAGCGAATGATGGAACATCGGGGAGCAATGAATTATGGAAAACCGATGGAACTGCTGTTGGAACTGTGAAAATTAAAAACATTATACCTGGAATAATGTCTGTGTATAATGGAAAAATTTTTCTCAGTGCTAATGATGGAGTTGCGGGTGTAGAGTTGTGGACAAGCGATGGAACAACAGTAGGAACAGTCATGGTAAAAGACATTCGGACTGGCAGTAGTGGCTCACAACCTTTCGGTTATGTTGTTTATGACAATAATTTATATTTTGGGGCGAATGATGGGACAAATGGTTATGAATTATGGAAAACAGATGGGACATCTATCGGAACAGTTTTAGTAAAAGATATTAATGTTGGAAGCTCAGCTTCAAATGCTACTCCGGTAAAAGTTTTTAACAACAAACTCGTTTTAACGGCAGATGATGGAACTAATGGAAGCGAAATATGGCTTAGTGATGGAACTGATCTTGGTACAACCATGTTAAAAAATATTAATCCAAGTGGAGGAGCTGCTCCCAGTCAATTTACACTTTTAAATTCAAATGCCAATTTGTTTTTTGTAGCAAATGACGGGAGTGTTGGGTCAGAGCTATGGAAAACAGATGGTACCCAATTAGGAACTGTTTTAGTTAGGGATATTAATCTTGGGGCTAATAATGGAATATTTTATCCCCCATCATTAATAAATGTAAATGACACACTTTATTTTGCAGCAAATGACGGAACAATTGGGTTGGAATTATGGAAAAGCGATGGTACGAATTCAGGTACTTTGTTAGTTCAGGATATTCATCCCACAGCTTCATCAAGACCCGATGCACTTGAAAACGTAAATGGAGTATTGTTTTTTTCTGCAAACGATGGATCTTTTGGAAGAGAAATTTGGAAAATTGGTAACATTGCAACTTCATCCGTTTCTTTAAAAGCTCAAGAATTGATTTCTATTTATCCAAATCCATTTTCATCAATATTGATGATACAATCCGAAAGTGAATTGTATAACATTAGCCTGAAGCTATATGACTGTTTGGGAAGGCAAGTAAAAGAAGCAAATAATATATACGGGTATTCTTTTGTATTACAGCGTGGCGATTTGCCGGCAGGAGTTTATTTTCTTCAATTAGTTGAAGGTGAAACTTTAGTTAGAACAAAAAAGGTTGTGCTAATCGACTAATCATTGTCCCAAAAGTATAATCAACATTGTCTATAATCAATTATCCGTAAAAGGTTTAGATGAAATTATTTATAACTAATGAATTTGAATCCTGTTTAATGGAAGGACTTCGGAGGCTCTATTCGAGAGGGTGAAATCCCTGATAGCCCATTTAATAGGGCGACAATCAAGTGAAACTAAATGGAGTCCAATTTGTGACTTCTGTATTGTTTTTTTTTAGTTTAATTACTAAAACGAATTTTAGAATCGAATTTATCATGTGTTTTTAAAAAATTTATTTGGGACATATTCTCTGATTTATTCCTGATAATAATCATGTTTTTTTCTGATGTGAGTCAGTGTGCATGCTTTTTTTTTGATGCACTTTTGTTGAAAATATAAACAAAATGGCTATCCGTTTTTTTTCTCTGATCATACTTTTCTTTTTATCACATAGTTTATTTTCTCAACAGAATACGGTTGCCGGTGGTGCCGATATAAGTGGTTCCGGTGGAAGTGTTAGTTTTTCTATAGGTCAGATTGATCATCAAACAAAAACATCTGCGTCAGGAACGATTACAGAAGGGGTTCAGCAACCCTATGAAATTATGGTTGTTACAGGCATTGTAAATACGACTATACAATTATCAATAAATGCTTATCCCAATCCGGTTGTTGATCAGCTGGTGTTAATTATTGATCAAACTGATCTTACGAAAGTGTTTTATATGTTAACAGATGTTACCGGTAAATTAATCAGCGAAAAAAAAATATCTGCTTCACGCACCGAGATCCAATTTAATGAATTACCACAAGGGATTTATTTTATAAAAGTTGTTTTCAATAATAAAGAAGTGAAAGTATTCAAGATCATTAAAAACTAAACCATGAAAAAACTTATTACATTTTTATTTCTGATCGTTTGTGTAAATGTATTTGCGCAAGCTCCACAAAAGATGACCTATCAGGCTGTTGTTCGTGATGCCGCTGGTGTGCTAGTAAGTAATACTAATATCGGTATCCGTGTTGATATTCTTTTAGGTGGTCCAACAGGTACTATGATCTATACGGAAACACAAACCGCAAGTACCAATGCAAATGGTTTAATGTCGATCGAGATCGGAACAATAAATCCTTTGTCAGGAATTGATTGGTCGACCGGACCTTATTTTATAGCAACTTATATTGATCCAACAGGAGGAGCAAATTATACGATCAGTGGTGCTACTCAGTTGTTGAGTGTTCCGTATGCTTTGTATGCGGAAACATCAGGTAGTTCTATCCCGGGACCGGCAGGTGCAACAGGTACGACAGGAGCAACAGGCGCCACCGGAAATGATGGACTGAATGGAGTCGATGGCGCTACAGGTGCAACTGGTTCGCAGGGATTGGTTGGTCCAACAGGAAATAACGGTGTTGATGGTGTAACGGGTAGTACTGGATCAACTGGTGCTACAGGAGCCCAGGGTTTAGTAGGTGCAACAGGTAGTACAGGAGTAACTGGTGCCACAGGAGCACAAGGCTTAGTAGGTGTAACAGGTAGTACAGGCGCAACTGGTTCAACAGGATCACAAGGGTTAGCTGGTTTAACAGGTAGTACAGGCGCAACAGGTGCAACAGGTGCTACAGGCGCACAAGGCTTAATGGGTGTAACAGGTAGTACAGGCGCAACGGGAGCAATTGGTGCACAAGGTTTAGTTGGTGTAACCGGTAGTACAGGAGCAACAGGTGCAGATGGTGCTCTGACAGCTTGGTCAAGAACCGGAAATGCAGGAACTGTAGATGGAACAAATTTTATTGGAACAACAGATAATGTGCCTTTTAATGTTAAAGTCAATAATCAAAAAGCAGGAAAGATCGATCATTTGTTGGACAATGTGTATTTAGGTTATAGAGCCGGTAATGCGAGTGCTGTTGGAAAGTGGAATATCGCTATTGGTTCTTATGCTTATGAGAATAGTAATTCAGGAACAGGGAATGCAAATATTGCGATCGGTCATGTTGCTATGCAAGCGAATACTTCAGGTGGAGCCAATGTAGCGATCGGACATGGAGCAATGGCTGTAAGCACAACAGGTGATATGAACTCGGCTATAGGCTATACTGCACTGGGACTGAATACAACCGGTATGTATAATACAGCGATTGGTGGTCTTTCGTCAAATAAAAACACAAGTGGTTCTAATAATTCAAGTTTAGGTTATCAGGCAAATTATAATACTACATCCGGTTCGGAGAATGTAGCAATGGGTGTAAATGCACTGTATTCAAATGTGGCAGGTAATAGAGCTACAGCGATTGGAACAGGAGCTTTGCGATATGCTAATAGTACCGCAACCGGTTATACAAATTACAATGTAGCTGTCGGTTATGAAGCCTTAAGAGGTTCTACCACAACTTCGGCAAACACAGGGAATAATAATACAGCAGTTGGTTATTGGGCTTTGCAATCTAATACATCAGGTAGTAGTAATACCGTTATGGGAAAAGAGGCAATGAAAGCAAATACAACCGGTGTTCAAAATACGGCAGTGGGGGAAGGTGCTTTGACGAAGAATATAAGTGGAAATTTGAATACAGCTTTGGGGTATGCAACTATGGTAGAGAATACAACAGGATATTCTAACGTGGCGGTGGGTTATGATGCTCTTTACTATAACACAACGGGGTATGATAATACAGCTGCAGGTGCATGGGCAATGCACTACAATGCCGGAGGTCTTCACAATACAGCTTTAGGTAAAGCTGCATTAATGAATAATAGTTCCGGAAGCAATAATACAGTTATTGGTTTTGAAGCAAGCTTTTTAAATTCAACCGGATCGAATAATGTTTTTCTTGGTTATCAAGCCGGTTATAACGAATCGGGCTCAAATAAATTATACATTGCAAATAGTAATACAAATCCTCCATTGATCTATGGTGATTTTTCAACCAAAACAGTTTCTTTGGGAACAATAACACCAAACACTACAGTTCCACTTTATGTTCAAGGTTTTAATGGAGATGGTAGAATTGCAACATTTCAAAACACATTTGATGAGAAATATATAACTCTGGGTCAAGTGTTAACAGACAACGGAGGGTATCTTAAATATAAATTGTCTTCAAATTATACAGCTATTGGGGTGCATGGACATGCTGAGGAATTTATTATTAATGGCGCAGGCAATGTTGGTATAGGTACTACAACCCCTACTGAAAAATTATCAGTTGTAGGTACAATCGAGTCCACAAGTGGTGGGGTAAAACTTCCTGATGCAAATATTATTAGTGGAATCAGTTATGCTCAATTAGAAGCGGGTGCACAAACATTTGCATCAAACAGTTGGACTGCAGTAAATTGGAGTGGTGCTTCAATTAGTAATGGATTAAGTGTTTCCAGTGCCGATATCACATTTAGTCAACCTGGTATCTACCGTATAACAATCATGCATCGTTCTGCAAATGCTGATGTATGGAGTGGATATCGTTTGTATGGTGATGGCGCAACAAAAGGAAAAAGTGCAGCATTTGGTGATGGGCCAGGATTGGGACTTCCCATGACCATGGTATTCCTTGTGGAGATAACCAATATATCTGCAACATATCAGTTACAAATGGGTAGAGCTGGGGCTCCATTTACAGTGTCTGCTCCTGCACCAATTGTAGGAGAAAGCCTTTCTGCAATTGTTGCAACCATTGAGAAGGTAAAATAAATGTTCGAATGCGGAGTGAAAAAGCAATGTCTCTTTTAATTAAAGTTCACTTTAGTTTTTAAAAATATTGCTTTTTATTATCATCTCTTTTTCTATATTTACATCCGTAATACTATTTGGCTGCTCCTGTTTGCTTAATGGTGATCACAAATTATTAAGCATTTATTATGGATATTAAATACAAAGAAACCACCTCAGCCGATTTTTTTTATACACTGAACCAACGTGTCAACGATTTTTTTAAGAATAATCATCTTTCACCCAAAACAAATGCTTTTGGAGTGTTTAAAGCGATCTTCTTTTTATTAGTGTTTTTTGCGTTGTATGCAGGAGTGATTTTTGCTGATGGCAATAATGCTTTGTTGTTGATCTGTTTTGCTCTATTAGGTTTTATTCAAATTTGCATTGTATTGAACCTAGGTCACGAAGGTGTACACAGCTCTTTTTCGGATAAAAAATGGGTCAATAATTTATTTGCTTACACATTTGATATGATCGGTTCTTCCGGTTATTTATGGCGCATGCGACATGTATATTCACACCATCCACACCCGATGATCCCTGAGCATGACGTAGATATTCAACAAACAGGTTTGCTCACTTTTATGCCTATGAAAGAGCCTAAGTCTTTTTTTAGAAACCAGCATATCTACGTGCCATTCTTATATTGCTTTTATACATTGAATGCTATTTTTAAGCGCGACTGGGAAGATTTTTTTTCATACAGAATAGGAACAAAAGTGGTAAAACATTCTCCTTTGGCTGTTTTTTCGTTTATTCTTTCTAAACTATTGTATTATACCTATGCACTTGTTCTCCCTTTAACACTGTCAGGTTGTTATTGGCCTGTTGTATTATTAGGATTTGTATTCATGCATATAATGGCCAGTCTTTCGGCAGCAGTAGCATTGTTTCCTGCCCATCTTTATGAAGAGTCTATTTTTCCTGAACCAAATGATAAAGGAGAAATGACTACCGATTGGGCTATGCACCAAATGAGTGTGACCATGGATTTTGGTACGAATAAAAAAGCAGTTGCTTTCTTTTTCGGAGGGATCAATTACCATGTGGTACATCATTTATTTCCTGCAGTAGCACACGTCCATTTTCCGGAGATCCAAAAAATATTGGAACAAACAGCCCAGGAATTTAATGTTGAGTACAAACACCGTCCATCACTCCGCAATGCGCTTCACTCACATTGGCTATTATTAAAAAAGAATGGTGTGGCGCACATGAGCGAGATCTATTAAAGAATTTTTCATTGAATTTTTTCTTTCATTTTCTGCTTGATTTGTAATTGTTTGCAAATCAGGTGTTTGCCGATTTTGTTTACCCTCTAAAAAGCATTTATAAGTGCTTGTACAACTAAAATAAAAGGTTATTTTTGTAACCTCTTTAAACTACTATTAATTTATTTAGAATAACACAATGGCACAAGTAGAGTTGATCATGCCTAAAATGGGCGAAAGTGTTGCAGAAGCAACGATCATTAAATGGTTAAAAAAAGAAGGCGATAAAATTGCTGCTGATGAAACCGTATTAGAAATTGCTACCGATAAAGTAGATTCAGAAATTCCTTCTACTTCAGAAGGTACATTAATAAAACGTTTGTTTAATGAAGGAGATGTTGTTCAGGTTGGGAAAGCAATTGCGATCATCAGTACAGATGCGAATGCGGTTGTAGAAGCTCCAAAAGTGGAAGCTCCTGTTGCGGCACAAACAACTGTTCAGAAAGAAGTGGCAGTTGCTCCTGTTGCAGAAGTCGTTGCTGTTGAAAAGAATTCGGCATCCGGCAAATTCTATTCTCCATTGGTTCGTACTATTGCTCAAAAAGAAGGTATCTCTATGGCCGAACTGGATAGCATTGCAGGTACAGGTGCAGGCGGAAGAGTTACTAAGAACGATGTATTGGCTTATATTCCTAATAAAGGAAAACAAACAGCTCAGGTGCAAACTACACCTCAGCCACAAGTAGTAAAAGAAGTCGCTGCTCCTGCAGTAAATACTTCTGCTCCTGCTCAAAACAAACCGGCTGTTTCGGTGAATGCAGGGGATGAAATTATTGAAATGGATCGTATGCGTAAGATCATTGCCGATCACATGGTAATGAGTAAACATACTTCTCCACACGTTACTTCATTTGTAGAAGCTGATGTAACGAATATCGTTAACTGGAGAGAAAAAGTGAAGAAGAACTTTGAAAAACGTGAAGGAGAGAAGTTAACATTCACACCAATTTTCATTGAAGCTTTAACAAAAGCGATCAAAGATTTTCCGATGATCAATATTTCTGTTGATGGTAACAAGATCATCAAGCGTAAAAATATCAATATTGGTATGGCAGCAGCTTTGCCAACAGGTAATTTGATCGTTCCTGTTATCAAAAATGCGGATCAGTTAAATTTAGTAGGTCTTACTAAGCAAGTAAATGACTTAGCAAACCGTGCACGTGCAGGGAAATTATCACCGGATGAAATTTCAGGTGGAACATATACATTAACAAATGTTGGTTCATTTGGGAATGTATTCGGTACACCAATCATTAACCAGCCACAAGTCGCTATTTTAGCTGTAGGTGCTATTAAAAAGAAACCGGCTGTGATTGAAACACCTCAAGGTGATCTGATCGGTATCCGTCATTTTATGTTCTTGTCACACTCTTATGATCATCGTGTTGTGGATGGATCATTAGGCGGACAATTTGTGAGAAGAGTGGCAGATTATCTAGAACAATGGGATGTAAACAGAGAAATATAATATTTTTAATATAGTTAAGTAATGAGCAATACCTTTTGGATATTGCTCATTTCGTTTAAAACTAGAAACCCGATTACATGAAAAAAATAACCTTTGTATCAACAGTGCTTCTGGCTTTTATGCTGGTGAATTATTCTGTATTCGCTTTATCGCCTATTGGTGATAAAGAGTATAAAAAGATCTTTGAGCAAGCGGAAACTTATTTTGAGAATGAGAATTATACTGCAGCATTGGAATTGTATAAGCAGTTGGATTCGATTGATAATGGTTCCAATGCCAATACGAAATTCAAGATCGGTTTCTGTTACTTATATGCACCTACCTATAAAACCAAAGCGATACCTTATTTGGAGGAGGCCGCTAAAAAGATCTCTAACAGCTATGAAATGGGTGAGATCAAAGAAAAGAGTGCACCTTATTCCACCTATTATTATTTAGCAAAAGCCTATCATTTAAATTATGAATTTGATAAAGCAATTTCCATGTATGAAAAATACAAAGCAGGAATAGAGGTAAATGAAAAAACAAAAGCTGAAATCGATGAAATAACACATGATATTGAAACATGTAACAACGGGAAGGAATTGATTCTAAAGCCGCTTAAGGTTGTTGTTACAAATTTGGGTGAAAATATTAATACGAAGTATGCAGATTACTCACCGGTTGTTTCATTAGATGAAGAAACATTGATCTTTACAACACGAAGAAAAGATGGAACAAGTGAGCGAATAGAAGCGAATGGGCAATATTTTGAAGATATATTTATTGCAAATGCGATTGATGAAAAGTGGCAACCGGCCAAGCCAATTGGGCCAAAGATCAATTCTCAAGGACATGAAGCGACTATCAATTTATCTGCTGATGGATTAAAACTATTAGTGTATAAAGATGATGGAGGAAATGGAAACGTTTATTTAAGTGAGTTTAAAGGGAATGAATGGCAGGAGATCGAATACATTTCAGCACCGATCAATTCCGCTTCCTGGGAAACACACGCTTGTTTTAGTTCTGATAATCGTATTCTTTACTTTACGAGTAACAGAACAGGAGGATATGGAGGAAGAGATATTTATAAATGTAAACGCTTACCAAACGGTGAGTGGGGGCCAGCCGAAAATTTAGGTCCGATCATAAACACTCCTTATGATGAAGATGGGGTATTTATACATCCGGATGGAAAGCAGATCTACTTTGCATCAAAAGGCCATAAATCAATGGGTGGTTTTGATATTTTTACTTCCTATATCGGTGATGAAGAAAACGGCTATTGGACAGCCCCGGTTAATTTTGGTTATCCGGTAAATACGCCTGATGATGAGGTATTCTTTGTTACTACTGCTGATGGATTGCGTGGCTTCTATTCTTCCGATAAGGAAGGTGGATATGGTGAAAAAGATATCTATATGATCACTTTTCCTGAATTTGAACCTCGTGATATTACAGTCTTGGTTGGTAAGGTTATTAATTACACGAAAGAAGACATCTCAAGTAGTAATATCTATCTGATCAATACAGCTAAAAATGATACCATTCAAACGTTAAATATTAATGGTGCAACCGGAAAGTTTGGAACGAATCTTCCTGTTGGAACAACCATTAAAGCAGTTTATGTTGTAAATGGTAAAGAGTTGTTGAATGAAACATTGGAAGTACCTAAAGGGAAACGTTATCAGGTGATCAAACGTGAATTGCCTTATGGAACTCCTCCTGACAGCGCTGCTATTGCAGATTCGTTGGCCCGTTATGCAGCTTCAAAACAGTGTGATCCGGCAAAGTCGAGTTATTCAATGTTCTTTAAATATAACAAAAAACAGATCGATGTGAAATCAGTTGAGTTCACAAATTTTATTGATGCCATTGCTTTATGTTTGAAGAATAATCCAAATCTTCAGATCTATATTGAATCGAGTGCATCACAAGTACCCACTTCCACTTATGGAACGAATGAGCGTTTAGCAACAGCCCGCGCTAAAGAAGCGAAAGAAAAAGTTGCTAAAGCATTAACAGGGAGAGGATTTAAGCAAACTGAACTTAAGTTCGCTGATTTTAAATCTCTTGTTCAAGGACCGGAATATAACAAAGATGCACAACAAAATGCTGCTACTTATGAGCAGTATCAGTACATAAAGGTGACTGTTAAATAATCACTTTCCCATTTACATGAAAGCGTGCCCGGATGGGCACGCTTTTTTATTTGTTCTTATTTTGAAATGTCTGCCGGGCAAAGGTTGCTATCCTGAGTCTGTGAAAATTATTGCTTTACTAGTATTAGAAAGGGCATAAACAGGACAAAAGTGTAGCGTTTATTCTGAAAATAAATAGCCGTAATTTTTGTCTTATTGCTTAGGAATGATATATTTGTGTATCAATTGATCTTATGAAACAAAGATTACTGCTCACTTTCCTTTTTATCACTTCAGTATGCTTCTCTCAAGGAGATAAATCTGCTTACCGTGAAAAGTTCACTCAGGGAAACTTATTGATCCTGGAGGAAAATTATGAAATGGCATTAGCTTACTTTTTGGAAGCCTACGCTATTGATTCTTCTAATGCTAATATAAATTATAAAGTTGGTTTTTGCTATTTGCAATCAGCTAATCAAAAAAGTAAAGCACTTCCTTTTCTTCGAAAAGCAGTTCAGGGAATAGAGCGTAATTATGTTGATATGGAGCCTCGCGAGAAAGGAGCTCCTGAGATGGCATATTATTATCTTGGTTTAGCGTATCGTTTGCAGTATAATTTTAATGAATCCAATGCTTATTTCAACAAATTCAAAGACATTGTAGGGACTAAAAACTCTCAGCTTACAAAGGATCTGGAGAAACAACTGGAAACCAATTTTAATGCGATCGAATACACTAAAGATACTGCCGAAGTAACAATTGTAAGTTTGGGCGATAGTATCAATTCAAAATATCCTGAATATAGTCCGGTTATTTCCGCTGATGAATCTGTCATTATTTTTACTTCTAGAAGAAATACAAATCTAGGGGCTTTAAATGCATCAGGAGAGGTTATCGCTGAGGATATTTATTACTCGTTAAAAAAGAAGGATGGAACATGGTCAACACCCCGGTCAATTAGTGAAAATATTAATACTTTCGGAAATGAGGCAAATATAGGTTTATCAGCTGATGGTCAACAATTATTCATTTATAAAGATGTAAATGGAGGCGACATTTACTATAGTAACTTAGAAGGCGATTCCTGGAGTATGCCTTTGGCACTGAATTCAAATATTAATTCTAAATATTGGGAAACACACGCGAATGTTACTGTTGATGGGAATACACTATACTTTGTGAGTGATAAAAAAGAAGGAGGCTTTGGAGGAAGAGATATTTGGCGTTGTGTCAAGTTGCCTAATGGACAATGGAGTATGCCCCTCAATTTAGGCCCTCAGGTTAATACGGCTTATGATGAGGATGCTCCTTTCATTCATCCCGATGGAGTTACATTGTTTTTTAGTTCAAATGGACACAAGAGTATTGGTGGATTTGATATTTTCAAAGTTGTAAAAGACGATGACGGTAAGTGGGGAACTCCGGAGAATATGAAGGCACCTATTAATACTCCTGATGATGATATTTTTTATGTTCAATCAGTTGATGGTAAACGGGGCTATTTTTCTTCTGTTCGAAAAGGTGGTTTAGGCGAAAAGGATCTATATATGATCAATTTTGAAAAATCGATCGCAGAGCCGCTTACTTTGTTAAAAGGATATTTAACTTTTGATGGAACAGACAAGGTTCCATCGAATATCAGCATTACTGCTACGGATATGGAATCAGGTTTAGTTGTGCAGGATGTTCGTCCGAATGTATTAACCGGTAAGTATATTTTGATATTGAATCCGGGTGATGAAGGTAAAACCTATACCATCAGTTATGAAGCCGAAGGTTATCAGCCTATTAGTGAAACGATCACTATTCCACCAAACTCCTCTTATCAAGAGATTGAAAAAGAATTATTGTTAAAGGGGATTAATTTTGAAAGTAAGACACTAGGTACGATTACCCTTAAAGGTACAATCAAAAACATAAAGGCCGAAAATATTTCAGGAGCAAAGATCATTGTGAAGGATAACAAAACTGGTGCTTTGTTAAATACATATTATACTAATTCTGATTCAGGCTCCTTCTATTTTGTCCTTAATAGAGGAAATGATTACAACCTATCTTTTGAAGCGGATGGGTATTTATTCCAATCTGAGAATGTAAATGTCCCTAAAAAGCCGGAGTATTCTGAAATTGTAAAAGATATTGTTCTTGAAAGAGTGAAAGCAGGGGCTAAAATAGTGTTGAATAATATCTTTTTCGATTCAAATAAGGCTACTTTGAGAAAAGAGTCGAATCTTGAGATTGAAAAAGTTGTACAATTAATGCAGGATTACCCGGATGTTAAGATAGAAGTGGCCGGGCATACCGATAGTAAGGGGAATGATGCCGCTAACTTAAAACTCTCTCAAATGCGCTCGCAGTCGGTTGTGAATGCACTTGGCAAAAAAGGAATAGATATGAAACGTCTGGTGGCAAAGGGCTATGGTGAAACCCTTCCAATTGCTCCCAATACTTTACCTAATGGCAAGCCCGATTTAAAAGGCATGCAGCAAAACAGACGCGTAGAATTGAAGATTGTTGAATAAAAAGTTTTTATCAGTAAATTCTTCATTTTTTAACGCAATAATCTCCATTTTTTTATATTTTTGCTTGATTTTATGATTTAGACCAATTTGCAAAATTGCAAGTTGAGTGTTTTATTGTTTTAGATGAATATGAAAAAATATATACTACTTGCTCTAGCAGCGTTTACAATACATTCGGTTTTGAATGCACAATCAAAAGCTGATTATCGTCAAAAGTTTACAGAAGGTAATTATCTTATTCTGGAAGGGAACTACTTTCAAGCATTGAAAAATTTCTTGGAGGCCTACCAAATCGATTCTTCCAGCTCTAATATTAACTATAAAGTTGGTATTTGTTATCTGAACACGGTTACTGAAAAAAGTAAGGCTTTGTATTATTTGGAAAAAGCGGTGTTAAAGACTACTACAAAATATACCGATTTAGAACCAAGAGAAGAGAATGCCCCGGTAAATGCGTTCTATTACTATGGAAAAGCCTTACATCAAAACTATAAATTTGATGAGGCTATTGCGAATTATGAAAAGTTCAAATCGTATTTGAAAGCAAGCCAAAAGGATATGATCGCTGATGTAGATCGTCAGATAGAGATCGCGAATAATGCAAAAGCATTGGTGTCTGCTCCGATCAATGTTGTGATCAAAAATTTGGGTGATAGTATCAATACTGCTTATCCTGATTATAGTCCGGTTTTGTCTGCTGACGAAGAAACGATGATATTTACATCGCGCAGACCGGGAAGTACAGGTGGTGATAAAACAATTGAAGATCAGTTTTATGAAGACATTTATATTTCATATAAAAAAACAGATAGTACTTGGACTGCACCAGTTTCAGTTAGTAGTAATGTAAATACCTTTACACATGAAGCTTCTGTTGGTTTAACAGCCGATGCACAAACCCTATTGATCTATAAGGATGCAAATGGAGGAGATATATACTACAGTACTTTAGATGGAGAAAATTGGACCTTCCCGATGGCTATGGGGTCTGATATAAATACACCAAGCTGGGAAACCAGTGCCTGTCTTTCTCCTGATGGAAACACCCTATTTTTTGTTAGTGACAGAAAAGAAGGTAGTTTGGGCGGACGTGATATATGGAAATGCGTGAAATTGCCAAATGGAAAATGGAGTCGTGCAATGAATGTGGGTGCTCCTATTAATACTCCATTCGATGAGGAATCTCCATTTATTCATCCAAGTGGCAATATTTTGTTTTTTAGTTCTAATGGGCATAAGACCATCGGTGGATTCGATATCTTCTTTTCTACCTTGAATGAAGGAAATTGGGAAGCTCCTTTAAATATAGGTTATCCTATCAATACGACTGATGATGATGTGTTTTATGTAACTTCACCCGATGGTAAACGAGGGTATTATGCTTCTTCCTCAAGAGCTGAAGGATATGGTGAAAAAGACATTTATATTATTACCATTCCTGAAAGAAAAGAACAGCCCCTTGTCTTGATCAAGGGGGTGATCATCCCCGCTGATGGAACTCAATTACCTTCTGACTTAGAAATTGTTGCAACAAATAATGAAACAGGAATAGTGACGGGGGTATATAAGCCTTTGATGAGAGATGGTAGTTTCACGATTATCATCCCTCCAAACAGTAATTATACTTTGTCTTATCAGAAAGATGGACAAGAGTTTTATTCTGAAGTAATGGAAGTTCCTGCTGATGCGGCTTATCAAGAGATTAACCGTGAGTTGAAATTAAAACCTGTAAATTTTGGTCAGGTAGTTTCTGTTGATACAAAAGACTCTACACAACAACAATTGAATACTGCTGTGTCCTATGTTACCGTTGAAGGTCGTTTATACGATGAAAAGAACAATCCTTTAAATGCTTTAAAAGTGAATTTAATGGATGCAAATGGTAATATTCTCAAAACAACGAATACCAATGAATTAGGCTGGTTCTTATTTAATGAACTGCCTGCTAGTGGTGATTATATCGTTGCATTAGATGAAGAGGATCCACATTTTATTAGCAAGAAGTCATTTGCTGAGTTTAAGGATGACAAAGGCAATCTTTTAAAAACTAAGAATGTAGGTAACAAATATCAATTGGTGAATAATAAAAAGACCTCTGTTTCATTTAAAAACAATCCGAAAGCTATTGCTGCCTTAAAAGGAGTGAAGGAAAAACCTCCTGTTCATCACGAACAGTTAGCTAGTGTAGATAAATTGAATTTCAAAATGAATTTTAAGTATAATGTTACTCAGATCGATGTGACTGATGGACCTTACACTGAATTTATTACTAATTTGATGGATCTTTATGCAAAGAATGGAGTGATCAATGTTTCGCTTATGTCAAGTGCTTCTACTGTTCCAACTAGAGCCTTTAGCTCTAATAAGGAATTATCAGTTGCTAGAGCTGATAAGGCAAAAGAACAATTGTTGGAGGCCTTAAAAGCAAAGGGAGTTGATGCTTCTAAGATTAATTTTGTAAAAGTAAAATCAGTTGTCGATGGCCCTGCTTATAATTCAGATTACATTTTGAATAGAGCAACCTATGAAAAATATCAGTTTATTAAGATATCGGCATATTAATTCTCAGTTCATATTAAAAGAAAAGGCTGCATATTATGCAGCCTTTTCTTTTGGTATTTTGGTATAAAAAAAACAGTCCCGATCTCTCGGGACTGCCTTCACAGTGTTTCATGCTGCAAAATTTAGGGGTGATAAAAATTGCTCTAATCTACCTATAAGACAACCAATGAAGTAAAAAGGTTGCATCACCCTTAAAAATTATTTCACGATCATTTTCAGACTCTTTACTAAACCATTTTTTGTAGTGATATTTGTAAAGTATATTCCGGGTGTAAGATTTTGTAAGTCAATAATATGCGAATGTTTTTGTAGGGGAGTTTCCATCTGTTTTTGCCCCAGGATATTCATAACGGTTAATACCGGTAGTTCGGATTGTTCGATATCATGCTGAATCGTAAATATTCCTTCATTTGGATTTGGGAATAAAATAACCATATTTTCCTTCTTTACTTGGTTGATTGCAGTTACTACCCCAGGGTCATAGGAAGATCGTATTACAATCGTTTCGATGGTTTGCTCAGCCGGTGTTCCATTGTCAGTAGCCGTTACTGTAACATAATATAATCCGGCAGGTAGGTCTTTTGCCACAAATTTGCAATTAAAACTTTGGTAAGTTGGGGTATTCATTAATTGCGTTGTTGAAAAAGCCATGGGTTCAGAACATGAAAAATTGATGTTCAAGGTTTGATTTATTTCAGGGGTAGCAACACCGATCAAGAATTCTACTGAATCGGTTGCCACTGACCGTAACGTATCTCCCGTGTACACGTCTATGGTGTCACAGATATTATTATTGATAATAATAGGTGGAATGTTGTTGCCTGAAACAGATGTATTAAAATACATGCCTTGATTATCCAGCCAATCAACGCCATCAGTGGCATTATAGGGACCATCAAAAGCCAATGTAGGCTGATTGAATGTTCCTACTTGGAAATAATCAATTCCATTGCCTTGATTAACGCCAACGGTAGCAGGAGATCCAAATCCACCACCACCGGTAATGTCACCAGTGGTCCATTGCATATCGCCATAACAAAATCCTACATTTTTACCGGCCGGTAAAAGGGTATCCGTTCCATCGGTAATGATCAGCTGAAATGTGTTCAATTTATCGAAATGCATATCAAAATAGCCTACATTTTCCCATTTAACGATCATCGCTGTTGGTGTGATCTTATAAAGGACTCCTGAGCCCAAAGTTTGAGAAAAATCTCTGGTATCAGCATCCGCCCAAAACGGAGCGATCATGTTGTAGCTCGGATCAGGGAAAGGATTTGCTGTAAAAGTGGAGTAGGGGCTATTGAAAGAAATATTCCCATTATTATTGATAAACACACTGGTACGAGGGGTGCCATAATAATTAAAAGTAAATGGAAGATTGATCTGAATAGACGATGCATCATCATTCATGTAGTTCGGCATGTAAACATTTCCATTCGTTGTTCCAATATAGTTTACAAATGGAACGTAGGAATAGGTACTGTCGAGCGGTTGCATGCAACTGCAAATGGTACTTGGTGTTTTGGTTTGTCCTTGATACTTGATCTCGGGTCCTTGAGGTGCTATGGCATCCGTAAAAATGTAGTTTTTGCTCAGATCCAACTGATGATTTTTCTTCAAAATGTCATACTGACTTTTTGTGATGTTGATCTGATTTTGGCTGTTTGCGGTAAATGTGCTGATGCCTAATAAAAGGAGTAAAGCATTTTTCATGTCGAGTAGTTAAAGTGTTTCATTATCATGATGATAATTGAAATGACATGGTTGCACTTGTAATTAAATAATCTAAACTAAAGTTTGTTATGGATATCTAAAAGCCCCTTTTTGATGGATCGTAGCTTTGTTTCAATATCAGAGAATTGACTTTTTTCAACTTTGGCCTCGTGCTTTAGTGTTTTTTTGTTCTCCTTAAGGTATTTCTTAGCACCATCCAATGTTAGTCCTTGTTCTTTTACAAGATTAAAGATGACCTTGAAATTATCAATGTCTTCGGGTGTAAATAAGCGGTTCCCTTTTTTATTCTTTTTAGGTTTTAACACATCAAACTCCTTCTCCCAAAAACGGATCAAAGAAGCATTTACCTTAAACAGTTCAGCCACTTCACCAATGGTGTAGTATAATTTTACTGTTTCTGTTTCTTTGTAAGGCATTAGTCGAATGATTGAGATGATTGAGAAGAAAGTTCGATCAACTTTTGATATTGCTCAGGAGTAAGATCATTATAATAATAATTGATCGGATTCATTTTATCGCCATTTTTCATTACTTCATAATGAACATGTGGTGCGGTAGACAAGCCTGTACTACCCACATAACCGATCAATTGTCCGCGTTTTACTTTTTGTCCAGGGCGTACCACAAACTTTACCATGTGTCCATATAAAGTTTTATAGCCGTAGCCATGGTTGATCACAACGTGATTTCCATATCCTTGAGCCAATGCATCGGCACGCTCAATAGTACCATCACCGGTAGAGTAGATCTCAGTGCCTTGCGGAGCAGCAAAGTCCATTCCCGGGTGGAATTCCGGTGTTTTATAGATCGGATGTGTTCTCCAGCCAAATCCGGAAGGCTGATGTCTTAAATCTTCATTAGAGATTGGTTGAATGGCGGGGATGGATGCCAATAATTGTTCTTTCCCTTTTACCAATTTCACCACCTCATCAAACGATTTTGATTGAATGTACAACTGCTTACTGATGCGGTCCAGCTTTTTAGTGGTTTCGATCATTAGATCAGAGTTATTAAAGCCTTGCAACTTTTTATAACGGTCAACTCCTCCAAAACCTGCTTTACGTATGCTTTCCGGGATTGAATCGGCCTCAAATATGGTTCTATAAATGTTATTATCACGATCCTGAATATCGTCCAGCACCTCTATGGCTTCAGTCATCCGGGTGTTTAATAATTCATACTGAAGCGTCAATTCTGCAATTTCACGCTGTAATTGCTTTTCTTTTGGGGAGTCCAAATATTCGTAAGCCAGCAAAATAGTGATAGTAGCAAATACCAATCCTGTGGCCAGATAGGACAATGCCTGCCAAATGCGTTTACGCAGAGGTACAGTCACCTTTTCATAGGTGAGGGATTTGGTATTGAACTTATATTTTATTTTGCTCATAAGTTTCTACTCGTCAACTACTGCGAATTTACGTAAATAAACTAAATTTGCAATCCATTATTTTGCTATAACATGGACATAGAAGAAGAATTAATTAAATCGGATAAAGCGATAAAAGAAGAAGATTATTCTCTTGCAAAGAATATTTTATATCGTATTTTGGAAGAGCGTCCCGAATTGGGCAGAGCTCATAACGATTTAGGATGGTTGTATCAAAAGAAATTCTCTGATCCTGTTCAAGCAGAAAAGCATTATAAATTTGCGATTAAATTCAGTCCTAATCACTCTTCTGCCTATTTAAATTATATTTATATGTTGAGAGACCAAGGAAGAGTTGTGGAGTTAGAGGAGATTTTAAAACAAGCGGAAAAGGTGCAGAGTGTTAATCGCTCCAGTTTATATGATGAATTGGGTTCATTGTATGAAATAAAAGAAGATTTTGATCAGGCCATCGAGAACTACAAAAAGGCAATACAGTTTTCGTTGAATAATGATTACATCGATGATCTGAAAAAACATATCAGAAGATGTAGAGATAAAAAGGATTTTTTAAGAGGGAACAGAATATATAAAGCATTAAAAGTATTAATTAACAAAGAGTAGTATGTTAGACAGCAATAGTATCAGACAGCAATTTTTAGATTTTTTTAAGAGTAAACAACATGAGATCGTTCCATCTGCCCCTATGGTGGTAAAGAATGATCCTACCTTGATGTTCAATAACAGTGGAATGGCTCCTTTTAAGGATCTTTTCCTTGGAAATGCACCTATTAAATTTCCTCGTGTAGCTGATACGCAAAAATGTTTGCGTGTAAGTGGTAAACATAACGACTTGGAAGAGGTTGGGGTTGATACCTATCACCATACCATGTTTGAAATGTTAGGAAACTGGAGCTTTGGTGATTACTTTAAAAAAGAAGCCATCACCTGGGCATGGGAATTACTGACAGAAGTATATAAGATCGATAAGTCGCGTTTATATGTTACCGTATTTGAAGGTAGCAAAGAAGATAATTTGGGATTTGATCAGGAAGCCTATGACATCTGGAAACAGTTTATTCCGGAAGAGCGTATTTTAAGAGGAAATAAAAAAGATAACTTCTGGGAAATGGGAGATATCGGTCCTTGTGGCCCATGTAGCGAGATCCATTATGATGGACGAACAGCAGAAGAGATTGCGAAAGTGCCGGGAGCTCAGCGTGTGAATAATGACGATCCGCAAGTGATCGAGATCTGGAACAATGTATTCATGGAGTTTGAGCGTAAAGCCGATGGTTCATTGGTGAAGTTGCCAAAACAGCATGTGGATACAGGAATGGGCTTTGAACGTTTAGTGCGTGTATTACAAGGTAAACAATCGAATTATGATACCGATGTATTTAAGCCCGTTATCGATAAAATAGAAGAGTTATCAGGTTTAAGATATAAACCGGAGGAAGAAGAAAAACATCCGAAACAATTGATCATTAATATTGCGATGCGTGTGATCGCAGATCATATCCGTGCGATCTCTTTCAGTATTGCAGATGGCCAGTTGCCATCGAATACCGGTGCTGGATACGTGATCAGACGTATCTTAAGACGTGCGATCCGTTATGGATATCAATCATTGAATTTGAAAGAACCCTTCATGCATCGTTTGGTGCCTGTTCTTTCACATCAGTTAGGACATGCTTTCCCTGAATTGGTATCACAAAAGTTATTGATCGAAAAAGTGATCAAAGAAGAAGAGGTGTCTTTCTTCCGTACCTTAGAAAATGGATTAAAGCGTATCGATAATGTGTGTATTGCTTTAGTAGGAGAGAAAAAACAAATTGTAGATGGACCAACCGTATTTGAATTGTATGATACCTATGGTTTCCCTGTTGATTTGACATCCCTGATCGCTCGTGGGTATGGTTTAAGTATTGATGAGGCAGGTTTTCAGGTAGAGTTGGAAAAACAAAAAAACCGTTCGCGTGAAGCAACAGCTGTGGATACAGGTGATTGGATGTTAGTAGATGGAAGAAAAGCCGAAGAAGGGGGAAGAATATTTATCGGTTACAAACAATTGGAAGCAGAATCAAAGATCATTCAATACCGCAAAGTAAAAGCAAAAGGAAAAGAACAGTTTCAGATTGTGTTGGATCAAACTCCTTTCTATGCCGAAAGTGGTGGTCAGGTGGGAGATACCGGTGTGTTAGAATCTGCGAATGATAAATTAGTTGTTACAGATACCAAAAAAGAAAATGGGATCATCATTCATTTTACCGATAAATTACCGGAAAATTTCTCTCAAACATTTGTAGCGAAAGTAAATGGCGAAAAGCGTCATTTAACGGAGAATAATCACAGCTCCACCCACTTGTTACACGCAGCATTACGTTCTGTATTAGGAACACATGTGGAGCAAAAAGGATCATTGGTAAATGAAGAATATTTACGATTCGACTTTTCTCATTTTTCAAAAGTAACAGACGAAGAGATCGCGCAGATCGAAGCTATCGTAAATGCTAAGATCAGAGAGAACATTGCGTCCGACATTAAAGAAATGGCTATTGACGATGCTCGTAAATTAGGAGCAATGGCCTTGTTTGGCGAAAAATATGGTGATACCGTTCGTGTAGTGACTTTCGATAAAAATTATTCGATAGAATTGTGTGGTGGTACGCACGTACCTTCAACCGGTCAGATCGGTTTGTTTAAGATCGTTTCGGAAGGCGCTGTTGCTGCTGGTATCAGACGTATCGAGGCTATAACATCTGTGAAGGCGGAACAATATTTTAACCAGCAGATCACCTTGGTGAACGAAGTAAAAGCCTTGTTAAAGAATCCGAAAGATGTAGTGAAGAGCGTTCAGTCCTTGATGGAAGAGAATTCTGCATTGCAAAAACAGATCGAGCAGATGTTACGTGAAAAAGCAAAAGGTTTGAAATCGGAATTGCTTACGAAGAAACAAACGATCAATGGTATTAATTTTATTGCAGAGAAAATTGAGTTGGATTCAGCAGATGCGATCAAAGATCTTTCCTTTGAATTGCGCAATCAGATCGATAATTTGTTTATGGTATTAGGCGCTGAGGTGAAAGGAAAGCCAAGTCTTTCGATCATTATCTCTGATAATTTAGTGAAAGATAAAAACTTGAATGCAGGAACAATTGTCCGTGAATTAGGAAAAGAGATCCAGGGTGGAGGAGGAGGACAGCCGTTCTATGCAACAGCAGGTGGAACCAATGCGCAAGGAATTGCAAAAGCACTGGAAAAAGCCAAAACCTATTTGAATTAAAAAAAGAAAAGCTCCTGAAATTTCAGGAGCTTTTCTTTTTTAATTTTTGTTTCTGAAATAGCAGATATACAATACCAATTGCTACTCCTAATTCTCCTCCCATATAGCTGTAATTATGGATGTGACCTACACATATAAAACTTGCTTTATCGATCAGGTTATCCGGTAAATACCAGTCGCAGGGGAAATATTGAGCATGAAATTTCCAGTTGAGATAGCCGCAGAACGATAACGTAATAGTGGCGATAAAAGTGAACGCGATCGTTTTGAAAAAAATAGCATACAATGTTTTTGAATAGGGAAAGAATAGTAGAATAATTGCATAAATGATCCCGATAAATAGTCCCATCCACCAGGTAGCCATTACACCTACTACGCTGACTAATAATCGAACATTATCAATGTAAACACTACTGTCTTCAACTAATCCAAACTGAATGAATTTAAATTTTGTATAGTATTCAGGGGCGATCGAGTAGGTGATCTGGTCGTGCACAATGCCGAATACCGATGCGATCAGAATCGAGCTGAATATTACAATGACGAATAGAACAAGTTTTCTCAAGTATTTTTTCTCTTAGTGTTGTATCACAACGCGTTTTACAAGAGAAGTATTGTTACTTGTGTCAATGATCTTACAGAAATAGATACCATTCGGGATCAATTCTGTGTTGATGCTCGATAAACTGGAATTGATCTGCTCCGTTAAAATAGTTTGTCCTACTACATTATAAAGCTGTAATTGATAATGGTCTTTTTTGAAATCATATAAGCGGATCGTGAAATTCGAATTGCTTGGATTCGGATATAGATCGAAGTTCCAGGTAATGTTCTCATACATATCTTCCACCGTAATAATACTTCCGGTTCCTTTATAAAAGGAAACACCACCTTGATAATTTCCTACAACCAGATCAATAAATCCATCATTGTTGATATCAGCTCCTGTTGGGGCAGTGCGTGTTCCTTGGTTGATATTCATAAAAACAGAATCGACTAAAGTAAAGGGGCCATTTAGATTACCATCAATATGGTCGTAAAGCATCAAAGTCCCTCTTTCTGCTCCTGCAAGAATTTTGGTTTGTCCTCCATCTCTGAATACAAATGGGAAGCTGTAGCCAGTGGTATAAAAAGGTAAATTCACTTTTACATTGCCCCAAAAATGAGAAACAGAATCAACTACCGGAGAGCCTGTGCTGCTTGTTCTGCGATAATAGGCCAGTTTTCCATTGCGAGCACCGATCACGATGTCATTCTTTCCATCATTATCCACATCAAAGATCTGAGGTGCTGCGAAGTCGCCCACATCAATAATTCTATTAGCAGAGTTTTTAAAGTTGGCCTGACTCAAAACAAAGTTGGCTGTAGCTCCAATAGCAGCTATATTCTGGAAATAATGAATTCGTCCATCATAAGCACCTAGTATCATATCTGCATCTGTATCGCCATCCATGTCTCCAAAAGCAGGAACCATGTTAGTGATGCCGTATGTACTTAAATTTTTATAATCGCGTGTGATCAATTCAAATTGCGGAGCAGAAGTTGTTCCGATGTTTTTGAATTGAGCTATTTTATGTTCAAAACCAGCTGAGTTGTAATAACCATAATTACCGATGAAAAGGTCTTTTAGTCCATCATTATCATAGTCAAAGAATACCGGATAGGCACCTTCACCCAACTCGATCATTTTATCCTGCAATATGTTCGTCTGTTGAAATTGGAATACAGGAAATGAGTTGGTTCCTGTATTTTGATAGTACCAAATACTGTTTGCATTTTCGGAGGCGTTGGGAGCACTCGGACTTACTAATAGATCCTTTTTGCCATCATTGTTAACGTCCTGATAAAAAGCACAAGGGAAAAGTGTCATGTCCACTTCCTGGCTACCTCCATTGCTGAATGGGAAGGCTACATCTTCGCTGCTGAAACTGGCATCAGTAGTTGTGCCATTGTTGGTCAGCATGGTTAGATTCGGATAAGATACATCGCCTACAATAAATTCCTTGTCACCATCATTATCGAGGTCGATACACAATTCGCAGGAACCTGCATGGCGTTCGGCTGAACGTTGCTGGCCATCATAACCGCTTAATTCAGGGTTGGTAACATTCCCGATACATGTATCATATAAAGTATAGTCGTTGCTCAGTGAGTTTTCCGCAGCATACCCCCAGCAGCGGTTAGCCACTTGGAATTTTAAGCTGTCGCAACCAAAGCCAAGTTCAATACTCATGTTTTTATGATATTCCATATAGGTTCCGGTGATGGCAAAGGTTACCACATCCATGTCACTGTCATTATCGATATCCGAAAAAGCCGGAATGTCAACAGAGCTAACGTATAAATTGATCAAAGAGCCACCGGGCGGATTGTAAATTGATTTTTGCTGCGTAACGATCTTTTGAAATTGTAATCCCGTTGCTAAGGTGGAAGTGTTCTTGTAGATATCAAAGCCACCTCCCACATCGGAATAACTAAAAATGTCCTCTTTTCCATCACAGTTAAAATCGTAAAGTAGTGCCCAATCATGTAGTTTTGGGAATTTGGTCTCAAAATAAGGGTTGTATTTATAATCGACCGTATTCGCTGTTCCGTTGTTGATGAAGGTCCGTATTTTATTTCCGGTGCGGTCGAATACAAAAAGGTCCTTATCTCCGTCCATATCCATATCTACAGATGAAATTTGGGTGAAATTCAAGCCTCCGGCCCATGGGTTGGCAACAAAACTACTGTTGATCTTTACAGGGATGCTGTCATACCATTGAAAATAGGGTTGAGCGGCAGTGCGAAGGCTCAAAATGGAGCTGAATATGAAAAGGGAGAATATAAGTCTGAAATTCATTGTTTTTGAGGTGTTAGATGCTAACAAAGTTAATAAAAATAAGGTAAAAAGCAGTTGTTTTCATCAATCTTATTATAAAATTGGTAAATAATAATTGTTATTCTATATTTGCACCCTTATTTTAGGATTAAAACTGAATTTCAGGCAATGAATTTTTGCTTGAATTTTATTTAAGAAATAACAATTTAATTAATCAATTATGCAGAACAAAGGAGCTATCAGGCTGTTTGCGATTTTACTGGCACTTGCATGTGCTTATTATTTAATGTTTACTTGGAAAGCAGTTTCTATTGAAGGAGATGCAGAGGCGTTTGCACAAAATTATATAGCTCAGGCTGATGTGCAGGAAGCAGCAAAGAAGGCATCTGAAAATCCAACAGAGCAAAAATCATATTTGGATTCAGTACATGCTTCTAAAAGAAATGGTTATTTAGATTCATTAAAGAAATTGCCGGTTTACGATCTAGGCTTTACTTCTTATACCTATGAAGAGGTGAGAAACCGTCAGTTGAATTTGGGTCTTGACTTAAAAGGTGGTATGAACGTAACCTTGGAAGTGGCTGTTGCCGATATCATAAGAGGTTTGTCAAACAATAGTAACGATCCTGCTTTTGTGAAAGCTTTGGCAAGTGCTACTGAATTACAAAAGAAATCAACCAAAGATTTTGTTACTCTTTTTGGTGAAGAATATAAAAAAGCAAATCCAAATGGTCGTTTAGCGATCAACTTCCAAACAATTGAATTGAAAGGGAAGATCGATTTCAATACAACAGATGAAGATGTATTGAAATTTTTACGTGAGCGTATTGAAGAAGCCATTGCAACTTCTGAAAATACATTACGTGCCCGTATCGATAAATTTGGGGTAAGTACTCCAAACATTCAACGTTTAGCTTCTTCTGGTCGTATTTTGATCGAGTTGCCTGGTGTTACAGATAAGGCTCGTGTTCGTAAATTATTACAAGGAAGTGCTAACTTGGAATTCTGGGAAACGTATGATAACCAGGAGATCTATCCATTGTTAGAGCAAGCGAATACACGTTTGAAAGAGATCATGGCACCGGTTGATTCTTCTGCAGCTGCTGCTGATACAGCTGCTGTTGCAGGTACTAATCCTGATTCAACAAAAACAGCAACTACTGCTGCTACAACAGCTCCTGATACAACTAAATCGGCATCTACATTAGCTAGTCAGTTAGGAACCGATAAAAAAGATTCTTCTAAAGCAGGAGAAACTTCTGCTGATACATTGGCTAGAATGAGAAAAGAAAATCCATTGTTTGCTGTTTTAGGTGCTGCAATTGGTCGTAACGAACAAGGACAACCTGTTTTGGGTCAAGGTCCGGTAGTTGGTTATGCTGCTATCAGAGATACAGCAAAAGTAAATGAGTATTTGAACAACCCGAAGATCAAAAGTATCTTCCCTCCACGTTCTAAATTCTTCTGGAGCTTTAAACCGATCGATAAAGAAGAAACTACTTTACAGTTGATTGCTATCCGCACAACATCTCGTGATGGTAAAGCACCATTGTCTGGTGATATCATTGCTGATGCCCGTAAAATGTTCGAACAAGGTTCAGGTTCTCCTTCTATCTCTATGAGTATGAAGACTGAGGCTGCTAACATCTGGAAGCGTTTAACCAGAGAGAATGTAGGTAAATCAATTGCTATCGTTTTAGATAACAGTGTTTATTCATTCCCTACTGTACAAGGTGAAATTGCAGGTGGTAATTCTTCTATTACCGGTAACTTTACGATCAATGAGGCGGATGACTTAGTGAATATCTTAAAAGCGGGGAAATTACCTGCTCCTGCCAAGATCGTTGAAGAGACTGTCGTTGGTCCTACCTTAGGTCAGGAAGCTATCAGTAAAGGTTTGTTCTCTACCATCATTGCGTTGGTATTGGTGTTATTGTTCATGGGCTTCTATTACAGCAAAGCCGGTTGGGTAGCATCATTAGCGATGATCATTAATAACTTGTTTGTGATCGGTATCCTTGCTTCTTTCCAGGCAGTATTAACTTTACCTGGTATCGCAGGTATCGTATTAACGATCGCGATGTCGGTGGATGCGAATATCTTGATCTATGAGCGTGTTCGTGAGGAATTGGCTTTAGGCAAAGCAATTGGAACTGCTATTAAAGAGGGTTATAAGAATGCAATGTCTTCTGTGATCGATTCACACATTACCGGTTTGTTATTAGGTATCATCTTGTTTGTATTCGGAACCGGTCCTATTCAAGGTTTCGCTACTACATTAATGATCGGTATCGTATCATCCCTGTTCTGTGCGATCTTCATTACCCGTTTGGTATTTGACCGTTGGTTGGAAAAAGGAAAATCAATTCCTTTTGCAAATGCTATGACAGATGGAGCATTCAAAAAGATCAATATCAATTTCGTTGGAAAACGTAAGTTGTATTATATCTTCTCTTCATTAGTGATCGCAGCAGGGATCTTTGCTTATGTAACAAAAGGCGGATTTAGCCTAGGTGTTGATTTTAAAGGTGGTCGTTCTTATGTGGTTCGTTTTGACGATGTCAAAACAACCGAAGAGGTACGTAATGCTTTGACTACTTCATTTGAAGGAGAAGCACCGGAAGTGAAAACATACGGTGAAAGCACACAACAACGTATCACTACTACATATTTGATCGGTGATGGATCGGATGATGCAGAAGCAAAAGTAGAAGGTAAATTAAATGAAGGATTAAAAACACTTGGTGTAAAATACGAAGTGATGAGCTCTCAAAAAGTAGGCGAAACAGTTTCCCGTGATATCAAAGAAAAAGCGGTTTGGGCGGTATTGTTATCATGTCTAGTAATGTTCGTGTTCATTTTTATCCGATTCAAAAAATGGCAGTATGGTTTGGGTGCGGTTGTGGCATTGTTCCATGACGTAGCGATCGTACTTTCTGTATATATTATTTTTGATGGTATCTTACCTTTCTCATTGGAGATCACTCAGGATTTTATTGCAGCTGTGTTAACTGTAATGAGTTACTCGATGGTGGATAGTGTGGTTGTATTCGACCGTATTCGTGAGTACTTGACGGAACGCAATAAGTCAGATCTTGATAAGCACGAACGTGAAAGAGTGATCAATTTTGCATTGAACAGTACGTTAAGCCGTACGATCAATACAGCATTAACGATCTTCTTCGTAATGTTGGCGATCTTTATTTTCGGTGGTGAAACTATCAGAGGATTCTCTTTCGCATTGTTGATCGGTATCGCTATCGGTACTTATTCTTCTATTTGTATCGCAACTCCGATCGTTATCGATCTGGAAAAAGATAAAGAAGAAAAAAAGTAATGTGTTAAAATTTAAAAGAAACCCGGTAAAGCAATTTATCGGGTTTCTTTTTTTGTACTTTTGTAGAACAAAATTTACGAATGACTGCATCAATCTTTCTTTTTTTGAACATGGGTGGAGGTGAGGTATTCCTTATCATTCTTGTGGTGCTGATGCTGTTCGGGTCGGATAAACTTCCCGGCATTGCAAAAGGCTTGGGTCGTGGTTTGAGAGAATTAAACGATGCGAAAGATCAATTACAACAGGAGATCCATAAAAATACCGGTGGTTTAACCGAAGAGATCCGGAAGCATACTTCAGAGATCCAATCGGAGATCGATAAAGCCAATCAAAGTATCAGTCGCCAGGTTACTGAGGTAACACAAGTAGTAAATGACGAAGGGCAGAATATTACCGACACTCTTAAATAATACATCCGTTTTAACTTCTTTTTTTCATAAATTTTGATATATTTGTTATACTAACCTAACAAATAGATCATGAAAAAAATTGCTACACTTTTTCTTACATTTTTGTGTTGTGTGACTTACACGCAAGCACAAACATCGGGCGGACCGGATGCCTATGGATACATCTGGCGCGATAGTAACGACCCACAAGGACCCGCTTACAATTGGATAGATATTTTGCCATTGCCGGGTGCTTCTGAAGTTCGATTTTTGGCAGATGACAATATCAAAGGATCATTTCCGATCGGATTCTCATTTCATTATTATTGGTATGATGTAACTCAATTTTGGGTAGGATCGAATGGATATATTGGATTTACAAACGGGCAGATCTCACATCCATTTCCAATGATACCATCAACCTCATTGCCTCAAAATTATTTAGCGATGATGACTTCGGATCTTATATTTGATCCGGGTAATAATGCTGAATGTTGGAGATGGACAAGTTCTGATAATGATACCTTGGTTGTTTCCTATATTGACGTTCCATTTTGGGATCAAACTTCAGGATGGGTTGGTTCGAATACATTTCAAGTGATCTTGAGTGCAGTAGATAGTTCAATCACTTATCAGTATCAAGCGCAATCTGGTTCCCCAGCTAATTTAACTAGTTATGTAAGTATTGGTATTGAAAATAATTCAGGCAATATTGGATTACAGCATTCTTACAATGCTTTACCGCCTTCTAGTTATGCAATAAAATATTATTATCCAAGCAATACAACATTTGCTGTTTCCGATGCCTCAACTACTTATAACAATAATGCAGAAACAGGTGGTTTGTTCCTTTCCAGAAATGGAAGTTCCTTTACTATGACCACTGAAGTAAAAAATACCGGGAATCAAAATTTGTCACCATTCAATGTATTTACACGTGTAGTGAATGGAGCAAATGCTATTCAGGCACAAAACAATACAACAACAAATGCATTAACTCCCGGACAGACGCAGGTTATTACCGGAACAAATACGTTTAATCCAACTGTTGCAGGAACATTCCGTTTCTTGACAAATACGCAATTGAGTGGTGATGCTACACCTAGTAACGATCAAAAAGTTCAAGAATTAGTAGTTGTTGATACAACACAATCCACTATTCGTTTGTCGTACGATAATGGCGTAGAAGCCGGTTTAGGTGGTTTGAGCTGGCAAGGTGGAAATGGCGGAGCAGCTATTTATTTTAAGCCACCATTTTATCCATGTAACTTAACTGAAATGTATGCTTACATTGTTGATAATCCTATGGCAGCCGGGTATTCAATGGTTGTTTATGATGATAACGGGACAGCAGGTGCAGCAGGAACAAGATTAGACTCTGTTTATATGGGTCCATCCATAATTGCCATTGCTTCATGGAATACAGCTACTTTACCAACTCCATTAACGATCAATTCAGGTGGAGTGTATGTTGCCTGGGTGATGGATGGTGATGGTCTGACATTAGGGCAAAATCAGTTATTGCCTGTTTCCAACAGAACATTTGAAATATTAGGTAATGCATGGGCTGATTACAGATACAGAGAAACAGAAGATCTGATGATCAATGTGGGTATTCAACGTATCAGTGGTGTTGGTGTAGAAGAAAATATTGCAGAAGCTTATTTCTATAATTTTTACCCTAGTCCGGCCAATAATTCGGTTGCGATTGATTTTAGCTTCCCTTCAGAGGTAAATAAATTGAGCTATGAAATTTATGATGTTCAAGGTCGATTGATGGATAAGAAAGATCTAACAAACTCGTTTATCAATGGTAAATTGATCTTTAATACAGAATCGTACACATCAGGAATTTATTCCTGCAGAATAGTAGTAGATGGTCATAGCGTTGTTCGTAGATTCTCTATTGCGAAATAATTTTTCTTTCTTTTATAAGAATAAAAAGGCTCTTCATTTATGAAGAGCCTTTTTATTATAGGCTAGCCATAGATTTATTTTTAATTTTAGCTTCCATCCATTTCGCTACATCAAAATAGCGTAAAGAGAAATTTGACTCCGGATCATCCATTAGTCTTAAAACAAGTTTATGGTAATCCTGAAAATGTGTTTTGATGTCTTTTGTTTTATTTTTTTTGATCAGCTTCGTAAAGAATTCGATCATTAATTCTTCAGCTTTGGTTAGCCGATCTTGCTGGATCAGTAATCTCTTTGTGGAATTGATCAAACTGCTTAGTAACGATTCGTTTCCTAGTTCATAGTGAATGATCATGTTAAAAATGTGTCCGCGACTGTATTTTCCGAGATCATCATCAAAGATCTGATTCATATATTTCAGTGATCGTTTGTAGTCTTCCAGATAGAAACTTGCGATGGCGATTGATTTGGCTGTATTTAAAAGTATCGTCCGGATCACATGCGGTTTGTAGGTATCAATATGATCTTCGATGAGCAGAATGATCTCTCTGCTTTTTTCATATTCTTTTATGGCAGTATAAATATCCAGTTGGTAGGGTTTAGTAAAAAAGAAAAGATTGGCCTCAAATGCTTTGTCTTGTTTTATTTGAAGTCTGCTTGGGCTACTTTCTATATTTTTGATGTCACCCATTAATTCCTTATAGTTTTTTAGATTGATCTTACCCATGGCAACATTTGCAAATACTAGAAGGTAGTCGATCGGATGTTGTTGGATAAGTTTTGGAGCAGACTCCATCAATTGCATCATTTTTTCAAAATACAGAATGCTTGTAGGCTCATCATTTACAATTCCATAATACATCGCTTTTGTTTGAAATAGAAACATTTTTGCTTTGTATGTTTCTGCCTTTCTTTCATCCAGCATCAGCTCATGTTTCATGAGAAGTTGCAATTCTTTTAAATGCTCTGTTTTGTTAGTCGACCTGAAAGTGATCTCTTTGAAATTCATTTCAAAGGCCAGGTTTTTATAGTCGTATTGATTGGCTAATTTTTTTAATAAACTCTTGCTATCGTCTATCGATGAAAGTAGTTTTTTATAGTCCTGTTGTTTGTTGTAGATCTCCTGTTCTAGTTCCAATGTTCTGATCAGCTGTGATTCAGCATGTGCTTCGTATGCCGTTTTTTTTGCTTTTGCCACAAGTTTGAGGCATTGCTGATGTAATCCTTTGTGTAATAGTATTTCGATGTGTTTGTTGATCTTATCGATCTTTGCTTCCGAACTGGTAATGCCATGGAAGTCATTTAAACTTTTCAGTAGAAGGTTGTATAAGTAGTTTTTTTCAACGTGTAAATTTTTTAAGGATGATCTTTTCGAATTTTTAGTTTTTAATTCATGCTCATATGCTTTCTTTGAGTTATTGATGGCATCAAACAGACTGATATAATTATTCTCTCCTTCTTTAATATGTCCTTTGGAATAGATCTTAAAGTGTCTTTTTTCGGACGAAGACATGGAATGAATAAGCTCGGATATAGCTTCTTGTTTCATTTTAGAATTGTAAAAAAAATAATTGTAAAATATTGATAATCAATATTTAAAATTAGTATTATTTATTTTAGAAACCAAAAAATATGCTTAGTTTTTTTTGAAATATGCCTGATAATCAGGTATTTTTGACTAATTAAACAAAAAGTAAGATAAACCCAATAAAACTACCCACTAAAATGAAAAAACTACTGATTTTATCTGCAGCTGTTTTTTTGTTGTTTACATCAACAAAAGCCCAAACAACGACTGCATTTAGAAAGAATTACAATCAAGCATTATTCGATCTTCCCGGCAATATTGTGGAAGGTTTAACTGCTAATACTTATGTAATGGCAGGAACGAATATGACCTTCATTCCTATCTATGGAACGGTAACCGAACTGAATGACACAGGAGCAATCAACTGGTCGTACCGCTTTTCGGATGCATCAATTGGTTTCCAATTGAATGATATCAAAAAAGATGCAGCGAATAACCAGTATATTGTCTGTGGTGGAAGTGAGTCCAATGCTGCAGTGTTTATGGTTTTGAATTCAACCGGAGCAATTGTGATGCAAAAAAAATTCAGTATTGCTGAAGCGAACAGTGCTTGGTTTAATCGTATCATTAAAGCTTCTGATGGTGGATATGTAGCTGTTGGTTACGTTACCGGGCACGATCCGGATGGGGCAGGTGCTGAAATTGATTTTAATCCGATCAATTATACAGATACAAATGGTGACCCTCAAACAGAATACATTGGTTCTCCATTGATCGTTAAATTTGATGCAAGTGGAAATCATGTTTGGCACAGAGTATTTAGATATTATGTTACTTCAAATGTTCCTGCTAACAGGATTTATAACGATGCAAGTTTTGTGGATGTTGTTGAGGTGAGTGATGGTTATGTGGCTGTTGGGAGTTATGATGTAAATAATCACTTATCAGCCACCAACTCTGATGGTGATGACGCTACACCTACTGATGCATTGATATTAAAAACATCAACCGCAGGAGCAATTACTTATCACAAACAAATTGATAATCCAAGTAATTCAACCACTCAAAGTAGTAAATATTTTGGAGCAGTAAATAAAACAGCAGCGGGTGATATTATTGCCGGTGGAACTGATAATAGCAGAGAGCTTATTCAGAAGTTTGCGGGAGCTGGTGGTTTTTCAAATACGTTTAGCCGCTTGTTTACATATTCATCTTCTTTTGTAGGTGCCGATCCTGTTGACATTTCACAAATTTATGAGGTGAATGGAAGTACGGATCTTGTTACGATGGCTATGTATATCCGACCTTTAAGTGTTGCATTTCATAATTCTATTCATAGAGTTAATCCAACTGCAACAACCAACGTGTTTGCGAAACGTTATAACTTTAATTTACTTTCAATTTTACCTCGTGGAGGACAGACATCCGATAATGGTTATATCTCTATGTCCATGACTGCAGGGGGGACAAATTATGATTACCACGTAATAAAAACCGATCCAACTGGAGATACTCCATCTTCCGGTTGTCCTGCAACATCGTTTACACCAACAGCAGCTGCCGGTCCAACTACATTTGCTGATCCAATTTATAATTCATGGTCGGGTACACCGGGCTCTGATGCAATTACTGTTGCTCGAACAGCCATTACACCAACACCTTCTTATGTTTGTACAAAAGTAGCTTGTGTTGCTCCTACCGCTCCGGTTGTAGGTACCATTACACAACCAACCTGTTCAACAACAACTGGTAGTGTTGCTTTCACAGGTTTACCTTCATCAGGAACATGGACCATCACTGCATCACCGGGTGGTGCTACTGCAACAGGAACAGGCACTACCGGTTCTATTAGTGGTTTAACTGCTGGTACTACCTATACATTCACTGTTCAAACTGTAGCCGGTTGTCCTTCTTCTGCTTCAGGAAACGCCATCATTAACGCTGCACCAACAGTGCCAACGGCTCCAACGATCGGCACGATCACACAACCAAGCTGTACTGTTGCTACAGGTAGTGTTGCATTAAGTGGTTTACCTTCATCAGGAACATGGACAGTTACAGGATCACCAAGTGGCACTGCAACAGGAACAGGTACTACAACAACAATCTCCGGTCTTGCTCCTGGAACATACACATTCACTGTAAGTAATGGAACATGTACTTCTACATCTTCTTTAAATGCTGTTTTAAATACACAACCAACTACTCCTACTGCTCCGGTAGTAGGTGCTATCACTCAGCCTAACTGTACCGTTACAACAGGTAGTGTGGCTTTAAGTGGATTACCATCATCTGGAACATGGACGATCGCTGCATCTCCGGGTGGCGCAACTGCTACAGGGACAGGAACGACAACAACCTTTACAGGATTAACTGCAGGTGCTACTTATACCTTCACCGTAAGCAACGGTACTTGTACTTCTGCTGCTTCAACAAACGCAGTTGTTAATCCATTAGTGGGTGTGCCAACTGCTCCTGCTATCGGAACCATCACTCAACCAACATGTACTGTTGCAACAGGTAGTGTTGCTTTAAGTGGATTGCCTGCTTCAGGATCATGGACCGTAACAGGTTCACCAAGTGGCACTGCTACAGGTAGTGGAACAACAACGACCATCTCAGGTTTAGCTCCGGGTTCGTATACCTTTATTGTAAATGATGGAACTTGTAATTCTCCATCCTCATTAATGGCTGTTGTAAATGCTCAACCTACAACTCCAACAGCTCCTGTTATCGGAACGATCACTCAACCTACTTGTTCAGTTGCAACAGGAAGCGTTGCGTTAAGCGGTTTGCCATCATCAGGAACATGGACTATTACCGGTTCTCCTAGCGGAACAGCTACAGGAACAGGTACTACAACTACCATCTCAGGATTAGCCGCAGGTACCTACACATTTACAGTTAGCAATGGAACTTGTACTTCTACTACTTCTGTTAATGCAGTTGTAAATACACAGCCAACAATTCCTGTTGCTCCTGCTGTAGGAACCATCACTCAACCAAGTTGTACGGTTGCAACAGCAAGTGTTGCACTGAGTGGATTGCCTGCAGGATCATGGACAGTAACCATTACTCCAGGTGGAACTACTGTTAACGGTTCGGGAACAACTACAACTGTAACAGGATTAACTGCTGGTAATACCTATACATTTACTGTAAACGATGGAACATGTACTTCAACATCTTCTACCAATGCAGTGATCAATGCTCAACCGACTACACCATCCACTCCTGTTCTTGGAACAGTTACTCAACCAACTTGTACCATTTCAACAGGTGACGTTGCTTTAAGCGGATTGCCTGCAGGTTCATGGACCATCACTGCTACACCTGGTGGAACAACCCAAACAGGTTCAGGAACTACTGCTACTTTCACAGGTTTAGCAGGTGGTGCTACGTATACATTTACTGTAAACGATGGAACTTGTACTTCTGCTGCTTCTGCATCAGTAACTATCAACACCTTTGCCGGTGCTCCAACTGCTCCTTTATTAGGAACCATCACTCAACCTACTTGTGCTGCTACAACAGCAAGTGTTGTGTTGAACGGTTTACCTGCTTCTGGATCATGGACCATTACTACAACACCTGGTGGTGCTACAACTACAGGTACTGGAACAACAACAACTATTACCGGATTAACTCCTGGAACAACTTATACATTTACTGTTGATAACGGAACGTGTACTTCTACTGCTTCTGCCAATGCATTGGTGAACAACGTTCCAACACCTCCTTCGGCTACTGCTGGAACACCATTAGTGTTAGGCTGTAGCCCAACAAGCGGAACCATCAGTGCATCATCTACCACATCAGGTGTAAGTTACACATGGGCTGGTCCTGGTATCGTTAGCGGTGGTGCAACCTCAACTGCTACTGTTAATGCCGTAGGAACATATACAGTGACCATCACTGACCCTGCAACTTCTTGTACCGCTACAACAACTGTTGGTGTTACCAGCAATATTGCTGCACCGAATGTAAGTGCAGGCGGAACATTAACATTGACTTGTGCTGCTAATAGCGGAACTATCAGTGCTTCTTCTACTACTACAGGTGCTACTTATAACTGGACAGGTGCGGGTATCACTGCTGGTGGAACAACGGCTACACCTACTGTAAATGCTGCAGGTACTTATACGGTTACTGTTACCGATCCTGCTAATGGATGTACGGCAACCACTACTGTATCGGTAAGTGCTAATAGCACTGCTCCAAATGTTACTGCTGGTGCTACTACACCGATCAATTGTACTTCGGGTATTGGAACTGTAAGTGCGAACTCAACTACTACAGGTGCTACTTATTCATGGGCCGGACCTGGAGTGGTAAGTGGTGGAACAACGGCTACACCGAATGTAAATGCTGCTGGTACTTACACCGTAACTGTTACTGATCCAAGCAATGGATGTACAGCTACAACTATTGTTACTGCTGCGAACAGTCCGGGGCCAATTGCCAGTGCAGGAACAGATGTGACCATCACAGGTGGAACATCTACTACTTTAACGGCAACAGGCGGTGGAACATATTTATGGAGCACAGGTGAAACAACAAGTGCTATTACTGTTACTCCAACTGCTACTACCGATTATTGTGTAACAGTTACTGATACGGCAGGTTGTTCTGATTCTGCTTGTGTAAGAGTTACTGTTGATATTGTATGCGGTGAATTATTCGTACCGAATGCATTCTCTCCAAATGGAGATAATTACAATGATAAATTTAGAGTGAAAGTAAATCCTGATTGTGTGATGGAAGTACAATTATTTGTGTACGACCGTTGGGGTGAAAAAGTGTTTGAAGCATCAACAGCTGATGCTGCAAGCGTTACCGGATGGGATGGAACATTTAACGGCAAAGCATTAGATAATGCAGTGTTTGTTTGGTACCTGAACATTACACTTACCAATGATCCTACTAATCAGATCAAACAAAAAGGAAATGTTAGTTTGATCCGATAATGAATTGTTACACACTTTAAAAACGATCTTGAAAATGAAAACTTTAAATATAAAAAATACAATCATCGCAGGGGCAGCTCTATTGTCTGTATCTGCTCTAAATGCACAGGATGTTCACTTCTCTCAATTTAGAGAAACACCGGTGTTCTTAAATCCCGGTCGTACAGCTCTTGATAGAGATGT
>JAEUTU010000044.1 GCA_016786925.1 Bacteroidia bacterium | reverse complement strand
AATATGACACCCGGACAAGAACCGAAACCCGGAGATAAACTTTACTTAAGAAAGAATAAGCCTACTGAATGAATTTTATAGCGATCGTACTACTCCAAACAAACTAAATTGGCCAAAATAAAATTCATATTATTTCTTTCTCTATTCCTCTCTATTCAAAGTATTGCACAACAAAACAGGATCGCGATCATTGACCTGACATCCAGAAATGCAGAAAGTAATAATGGTAATTTGTTCTCCATCGAACATTTGATCAAAGTAAGTGGCATCCCCTATTTTGTTACCGATAGTGTTCCATTCGCTACAAGATCAAAATTCATTATCTGTTCCTCCAACATTGAACCTACTAGCTTTACACAAAATGAAAAGGACAGCCTGATTTCATTTGTTCAAAATGGAGGAACCTTGTTTGTTACTCAACTAAAAGATACGGCTTTGTTTCCTTTGTTTGGAATAAGCGACTATCAATATGCGACAAACAGATATGAGTATCATTGGCAAGTGGACAGCACTGACCTTTCCTTTCGCTGGATCAACGACCCTCTGGAGAAATGGGTAAAGTTGGCCGACAGCAGCTTTGTGAATTCTCTTAATACCAGAAGTTACACAACAGCAGGCGCATCCTCATTGGCTACTTTTGACGATGCAAGTATCGCTTTAACAAAAAATAATTTTGGAGCCGGACAAAGTTTTGTACTTGGTCTCAACTGGCGCGACATCGTGCTAAGAAACCAAACCATCAATCATTATGAAGCTGCCCGCTCCTACTCCAATGGATTTGAGCCGGGAACAGATGTTTTTATGCTTTTTTTAAAAGGTCTGTACACCAAACTACATCCTTACACTACCTGGAAACATACCAGCGGATTAAACAGTCGCTCCAGCCTCATCATCACACATGATGTGGATGCTACTTCTGCTATTAAGGACATCATGAACGATTTTGCCAGCTATGAACGATCCAATAATTTCAAAGCAACTTATTTTATCACTACGCATTACATGCACGATTCGTTAGCCAAAAATTTTTGGACAGGTTACACACAAGACTTGATCAATGTAAAAAACAAAGGACATGAAATTGCAAGTCACTCCGTTAGTCATGTTCCCGATTTTTATGATCCTAGCATTGCTCCTGAAGGCACCTGTGGCAATACAGAATTGACCTATCAACCTTTTTACAATGGAACATTCTCTAGCAATGTTACTGCCTGTGGTGAAACAGAAGTATCGAAACTTTTACTCGACAGAGATGTGGGTGCACATGTGCGCTCTTTCCGCGCAGGTTATCTGGCTTACAATAAAAAGATATTGAACACTCTTGAAACCAATCAATACGATTTCAATTCCAGCAGCAGTGCCAATGATGTGCTAACAGCTTTTCCATTTCAGGGGCATTTGGATCTGAGTATGAATAGTACTGTGAGCAGTATCTATGAAATTCCGAATACGATATCGGATGTATTTATGGCCGATCCTATTTCTGAAAGCAATTACAACAATAAAGTGGCGCAATGGCTAGATGCCTTAAAACGCAATGCCGACAACTATGCAGCCTCTGTTTTACTCATTCACCCAAACCGTTTGTATAAGATACAAGCACAACAAAATCTTATCCGTTCACTGTCGAACAATGTGCGTATCATTCCTTTTGAGCATTATGGCGATTATTGGAAAGCACGTGAGCAATGCGAATTTGATCAAGTGATGGAAAACGATTCCACATTAAAGATCATCATCAAGAACACTTCTCTTCCACTCCACCATGATATGAGTTTTGTGGTGGACAATGGAATGGACCTGCATGAAATAAAAGTAGTGAACGAAAACAATGATCCCATTCAAATGATGCAGGAGCAATGGGAAAACAACTCGAAGATCTTATTCTCGGAACGTTTCTCTGAAAATTACACCTCGTATTATTACAATCCGGATGGATCTGCTACCGTGTTCAATAACTATCCGAATCCATTCTCTACACAAACTATTTTCAGTTTTGAATTGATGCAAGATGCAAAAGTGGTGATGAAGATCTACGATGTTTCGGGCCGTTTGATCGAAGAACCGATCAATGAAGAATTAGAATTGGGATTATACGAATACACCTACACCAATACACAATTGGCCGATGGATTGTATTTTTACACCATTACTATTAATGAAGAAAAACCGGTCATTAAAAAATTGATCGTTAGCTCTCAACCTTAATGCTCAAACAACCCAAGACCATATTTTATATCCTTGCGCTTGCATTTCTGATACGGGCGGTGTATGCCATTGCGATCAGCATTCTGAATCCGGATGGTTTTTATATGTACGATTCATACGGCTATTGGCAGATCGCTTACAACGTAAAAGAGTATGGCATTTTTAGTCAGAGTTACGAACTACCGATCGAGCCCGATTATTATAGAACACCTTTGTATCCACTTTTTATTTTACTGGCAGAAAGTGTTCAGATAGAAACGTATCCTACTATCTTTTTACAAATTGTGCTGGGAGTAGCGGCCACTTTTTATACGTATAAATTAAGTAAAGCAATCAGCAACAATCTATTTATCTCCAATATTGCAGCCTTGTTCATGGCTATTGATGTACCAAGCATTGTGATGAATAACATTGTGATGACTGAAACATTATTTACCTTTTTGCTTTTAGTGACGTTCTATTATTTTGTCAGATACATTCAAACAAATGAACGGAAATTACTTTTACTATCGGCTGTATTATGTGGCTTAACGATCCTCTGCCGTCCGATCGGATTCTTTCTTCCTATTTTCTTCTCTGTATTTTTGCTTTACAAATTCTGGAATGAAAAGAAAGCTGCATTCCTGCAGATCATTCTGTTCTCCTTGATATCAGTAGTCGTGATCAGTCCATGGTTGCTGCGTAACAAAAGTACATTCGGACATTATTTTATGAGTGTGATCCGTGAACATGATATGCAAAATTATCAGGCAGCAGCAGTGTATGGCGAAGTGCATCACAAATCATTGGCTGAATCACAAAGTATTTTAAGATGGAAAACATTCAAAAGCTTTCCGGGCGATGCGCACCATCAGCCTTATGAATATGCCCACTACATTGAGAATGATGCCATGGAAATTGCATTTGCTCATCCGGGTATTCTATTGAAACATCATGCAACACAGTTCATGCATTTTTTCCTAAAACCATGTCGTGCGTATATTGATATTCAACTCGGGCATTGGGGAAGCGGCTATAACACCATACCAAAAGATTATCCTATTTTCAAATACTTGTTTGAGCACAACAGTAAGCTTACAATCAGCATTGTGTTCTTTCAACTGGGAGTGTTGTTGATCATGTATATTGCTTGTTTGTTTTCATTTTTTTATTTCAAACAGGAAAGCAAATTATTCTTTTTTGTTTTGATCACCTTACTCGTATTTTGTTTCGCTAACTTAACATTACCTTATGTTACAGAATCACGATTCCGAGTACCGGTGGTTCCTTATTTATCGCTGATAGCCGCAACAGGCATTTATTTTGTAAAAGAGAAGTGGGGAAAAATTAAAAATGATGCTCTTTCCTTCAAATGACAAGCCCTGAAAAACACTCATCATCTAACTCCGTGTTCTCCGTTTCTCAGTGGTGAAATAAAAAATGATCAATGAAAAAATAGATACGCAACAAAAATAGCTGCTATCACTCCGGCCAGGTCGGCAATTAAACCTGCCGGTACAGCATAGCGAGTTTTTTTAACACCTACCGATCCGAAATACAAAGCAACAATATAAAAAGTAGTATCGGCTGCGCCCTGGAAGATACAGCTCAAACGACCCACAAATGAATCGGCACCATTTGTTTTCATCGCTTCCAGCATCATGGCTTTTGCTCCACTTCCACTCAAGGGTTTCATGAATGCAGTCGGTAATGAACCCACAAAATCAGTATTAAAATTCAATGCTGTAAAACACCATGCAATTCCATCTACTAAATAACTCATTGCTCCCGATGCTCTGAAAACAGCAATACCCACCAACATCGCAACCAAATAAGGAATTACTTTAACACCTGTTTCGAATCCTGTTTTTGCTCCTTCAATGAATGCATCATATACATTTACTTTTTTACGTACTGCACCCAGCATAAAGGAAACAATAATGGTAAGTAAAATAACATTCGCTGAAACGGTAGAGATCTTCGCGATCTGATCGGGACTCAAGGTGCTGAAATACCAGATGATAGAAAAGATGATGGCACTGATGCCCAAAAGCCAACTTAAAACAACGCTATTCAGCAAATTGATCTTTTGCCAGAATGCAACAGCCAATAATCCGGTGAGTGTAGAAAAATAAGTAGCTATTAAAATAGGAATAAATACATCCGAAGGATTGGCTGCTCCCATGATCGCACGTTGTGCCATGATGGTTACCGGGATGATCGTTAACCCGGAAGTATTCAACACCAAAAACATGATCTGCGCATTGGAAGCGGTATCTTTTGTTGGATTCAGCTCCTGCATACTGTTCATGGCTTTTAATCCAAGCGGTGTAGCTGCATTATCCAATCCGAGCATATTGGCTGAAAAATTCATCATGATCTGTCCGTTAGCAGGATGATTCTTGGGGATCTCAGGAAAAAGTTTATTAAAAAAAGGACCAACAATGCGGGAAAGAAAATTGATCGCACCGGCTTTTTCGCCAATGTTCATGAGGCCTAACCAGAGTGTCATTACACCTACCAATGGAAGAGAAATGTCCATCACGGCCATTTTGGATGAATCGAAGGTAGCATCAATAATGGTTTTAAAAACTTCTGTATCACCCAAAAAGATCAACTTGATCAGGGCCACCACAAAAGCAATGACAAAAAATGCGATCCAGATATAATTTAAAACCATGATTTATTCTTTTTGCCAATATACAAAATGAGAACAATCCAAAAACAGAATAATTCCTGAAACTATTAACTAAAATTGGCTAAAATGTTGATAAAAATCACCTTTTACGTTCTGTTTTATTTCTAATTTTGGGACACTAAAAAACCAAATAATCAATCATTTAAACATTCTAAATAATCAATCATTATGGGATTTATAGCAAGCGTACAAGCTCGTCAAATTTTGGATTCACGTGGTAATCCAACAGTAGAAGTAGATGTGATCACCGATCAGGGAGTTCTTGGTCGTGCAGCTGTTCCTTCAGGAGCATCTACAGGGATCCATGAAGCGGTGGAATTACGTGATGGCGACAAAGGTTATTATTTAGGAAAAGGTGTATTAAAAGCGGTAAACAATGTTAATACTGCTATCCGTGAAGCATTGAACGGTATGTATGTATTCGATCAAAATGCGATCGACCAACGTATGATCGAGCTGGATGGTACCGAAAACAAAGGAAACTTAGGCGCTAATGCTATTTTAGGTGTTTCATTAGCGGTGGCAAGAGCGGCTGCTGAAGAAGCACGTCAGCCACTTTACCGTTATGTAGGCGGTGTGAATGCCAACACATTACCGATCCCGATGATGAACATCATCAACGGTGGTTCACATGCCGATAACAGCATCGACTTTCAGGAATTTATGATCATGCCGGTTGGTGCTACCAATTTCTCAGATGCTATCCGCATGGGAACAGAGGTATTCCACCACTTGAAAAAAGTATTGAAAGACAAAGGTTATTCAACCAATGTGGGTGATGAAGGCGGATTTGCTCCTAACTTAAAATCCAATGAAGAAGCGATCGAATCGGTATTAAAAGCGATCGAAGTAGCGGGTTACAAACCGGGCGAAGACATCTTTATTGCTATGGATGCGGCTTCTTCTGAGTTCTATATCGAGAAAGAAAATGTGTACCATTTCAAAAAATCAAGCGGTGAAAAATTAACTCCTGCTCAAATGGTAGATTATTGGGCAAACTGGACCAAAAAATACCCGATCATCTCTATTGAAGATGGATTAGCAGAAGATGACTGGACTGGCTGGAAAATGTTGAGCGACAAGATCGGTAAGAATGTACAATTGGTGGGTGACGACTTGTTTGTGACCAATGTAAAACGTTTGCAACAAGGTATCGATCAGGGAGTTGGAAACTCTATCCTGGTAAAAGTGAACCAGATCGGATCCTTAACAGAAACCATCAATGCGGTACAATTGGCACAGATCAATTCGTACACATCGGTAATGAGTCACCGTTCGGGCGAAACTGAAGATTCAACCATTGCGGATCTGGCGGTAGCATTGAGCTGCGGACAGATCAAAACCGGATCAGCTTCCCGTTCCGACCGTATGGCAAAATACAACCAGTTATTGCGTATTGAAGAGCAATTAGGCGATACTGCACGTTATTTGGGCAAAGAATTCAAATACGTGAAAAACAGATAATTTTCAGGCTTGTTTCCCGGTCAAAGGGTCGGGAAGCAAGCTTAACAGAAATTTTTCGGGATATTGTTTTTAATTTCACAAAAAGCAATTATCTTTCGGAAATAAGATTTCACACATACTCTAATTCATTATATCATTATGGATTCATTAAAAGAAAAGTTTGCTGCCAAAGCCGGCCCGATGGCCGCAGAAGTTAAACAACTCATCAAAGAAAAAGGTGATGTTAAGTTAGGCGAATACACCGTTGCTCAAGTGTATCAAGGAATGAAAGGAATGGTAGGTTTAGTTACCGAAACATCTAAGCTGGATCCTGAAGAAGGTATCCGTTTCAGAGGTTATTCTATCCCTGAGATCCGTGAAAAACTACCTAAAGCACCGGGTGGCACTGAACCATTACCGGAAGGTATTTTCTATTTAATGTTGTTAGGTGAATTGCCTACACAAGAGGATGTATTGAACTTAGGTAATAACTGGGCACGCAGAGCCATCGTTCCAAAACATGTATTCGATGTGTTGGATAAAATGCCTGCTTCTACGCACCCGATGACACAGTTTGTAATGGCGATCATGGCCATGCAAACAGAATCATTATTTGCTGCTGCCTACAAAAAAGGGATCAACAAAAAAGATTATTGGGATTATGTATACGAAGATTCAATGAATCTGATCGCACGTTTACCACGTGTGGCTGCATACATCTATCGCAGAAAATATAAGAACGGAGATCATATTGAACCGGATCCAAAATTAGACTGGGCAGCTAACTTAGCGCACATGTTGGGTTATGAGGATTTCGATATGAAACGTTTAATGCGTATGTACATGACCATCCACGTGGATCACGAAGGTGGAAACGTATCTGCACACACTACACACTTAGTAGGTTCTGCCTTGAGCGATCCATATTTGGCATTTGCTGCAGGTATGAATGGTTTAGCAGGTCCTTTACATGGATTAGCCAACCAGGAAGTATTGAGCTGGATCCTTGAATTGCGTGAAGAATTAGGTGGTGGATTACCAACTGAAAAACAAATTGAAGATTATATTAAGAAAACATTGTCAGAAGGAAAAGTTGTACCGGGCTACGGACATGCTGTGTTACGTAAGACCGATCCACGTTTCTCTGCACAACAGGATTTCTATTTAAAATACATCAAGCCACAAGGAGCTGATGATCTTTGTGAGATCGTTCAGATGGTGTACAAAGTAGCACCTCCAATTTTGGAAGCTACAGGTAAGATCAAAAATCCTTGGCCAAATGTGGATTCACATTCAGGTGTATTGTTGACACACTACGGAATGGTAGAGCATGAGTTCTATACCGTATTGTTTGGTGTATCACGTGCATTGGGTGTATTGGCATCATTGATCTGGGACAGAGCATTGGGTCATCCGATCGAGCGTCCGGGTTCAATCACCACAGAAGGTATCAAAAAGAAAATTGCTGCCGCAGAAGCTGCAAAAGCATAATCAAAACAAAAAGCTCCGAAAATTTTTCGGAGCTTTTTTAATTTCATCCGTTTATATGAACATACAGGATCTATCGGGCAACGTCAATCATTTCAAAGCTTCTTTGGGCGACATTGAAAAGAAACGCGCAGAATGGAAAACAACAAGCCGTTCCTACATTCAGGAAACATTGATCAGGATCAAAAGTAGTTTCGATCTCGACTGGGCTGTTAGCATACAAGATGAGGCAGCCAATTCCGAAGCCGTCAATCTTTCCTTGAGTCATTCTTCCAGTTCCATCATCGAAAAAATTGAAGGTGGTTATAAAAATTACATGAACACCGGTGGAACACTCAGCTTCTCACAAGCCTATAATGGCGATGTGTTTATCATTATCCTTTTTCCTATCATTGAAAAAACAATAACACCTATTCAACCGCATAAAATATTGATGCGCATCGAACCCGCCTTGATCACCGAAGAACTGATCATCAAAAGCACGGCCTCTTTCCTCGATGAAATGACACTTTGGGAAAGTTCTAAATCATTCAACACCATCGGGTTTAAGATCAAGAAGTAAGTGATGTTGGATGTTAGAGGTTGGAGGTTGGACGATTGATTGGCGATTAAGGAAATGAAAAATTAAGGATTTTGGGATTGAGGATTTAGGATTGGAGTTGATTAACAATGAATTTTCATTTTTTTCTTTTTGCTTGACCAAAAAGAAATATTCGAACTGTGCGTTGTCATGTTGAGCCTGTCGAAACACGTGCGATGGCTTCCCCACACTCTTCGAGATCCCGATAGCTATCGGGACAGAGTGACAGCACACAGCCAACAATTCTATAATTCAACAATTCTCCAACTCTCTAATTCTCCAACTCAACAATCAACCAATTATCACATCAGCTAATTAGCTAATTAACCTCGCCACTTCATTCCCCATACTAAAACACGACTGCAATAAATAACCTCCTGTGGGCGCATCATAATCGAGCATTTCGCCAATGCAATAAACAGAAGGCATTTTTTTTAATTGAAAGCTTTCATCGAGTTCTGACAAGTCAATACCGCCCACCGTTGAAATAGCTTCATCCATGGGTGCTAGAGCTTGCAGGATGACCGGAATAGTTTTTATTTTTTCTGCCAGCAAAGGAATGTTGGTAAATTCTTCTTTAGATAATTGTGCTTTTAACAATGCGATATGTACTTCATTCAAATGTAATTTATCCACCAGCAATTTGGTGATGGAGCGGTTTCCACGTTCCGAAAATCGATCAAGGATCTGATCAACACTCATGGAAGGTTTCAGATCAATAAAAGCTTCCGCGCTGCCTTTGCTTAGTAGTTGCTCGCGTATCTGCGGACTCAAAGCATAGATAGCACCACCTTCCATTCCGAAATTGGTGAGTACCACTTCACCCAATTTACTTTTACCGGCACACGTGATGGAAATATTTTTTAAAGAAGCGCCATGATGTTGCTGAATGAATTCCGTTTTCCAGTTGACCTGATACGCACAATTGGAAGCATGAAAGGGATTTACCTGAATACCTTTTGATTGAAACACCGGAGCCCATGCCCCATCTGAACCTGTTTTGTTCCAGCTGGCACCGCCCAATGCAAACACAGTAACATCAGCATTTACAAGAATAGTTTGTTCATTGTATTCAAAGATCAATTCATTTTTTTCATTCCAGCCTTTCCAGCAATGTTGTGTATGGATATGCACCTTTTTAGTTTTGAGTACATTCAAAATAGCATTCAGTACATCAATGGGTTTGATGCCTTTAACAGGGAATACCCGTTTGCTTGTACCTACATAAGTTTCAATGCCTATACTTTTTAACCAATTGCGCAGAGCTGTATTGTTGAAATTAGAAAAAGCAGTATGTAAAAATGGTGAAGGCGTATAACGTTGAACAAATTGACTGGGATCTTCGGAATGGGTGAGATTAAAACCACCATCACCGGCCACTAAGAATTTACGTGCCACTGCAAAATTACGTTCATAGATGTGTACATCATATAACTGCTCATTGAGTTGAGCAGCGAGTATCAATGCAGCAGGACCGGAACCAATGATGGCAAGTGATTTTTTCATTATAAATTAAATGTCTCTATCGATCAACTCTCTCCAACCAATAACTTCTTTTCCTTTACTCCGCTTTTGAGATTCCTGTCCGGCATACAATACAAATGCTTTTGTTTGACCGCTTAATTCACACCAATAATCAATGTTCTTAAAATATTCTGAATTTACTGTCTTTCCGGACTTTATCTCAATCGGAATTAGTTCATCCTCATTGTCCACCAATAGATCGATCTCCCGTCCTAATTTATCTCTCCAATAAAAAAGATTTACCGGCAACCCTTTATTGGTTCTTTTTTTTATCATTTCCGCAACAACCATACTCTCAAAAATAGCTCCTCTCAATGGATGAGTTTGTAATTGAATTTTATCTTTAATACCTAAGAGGTAGCATACAAGAGCTGTATCATAAAAATAGAGCTTAGGTCGTTTTACAATTGTTTTATTGAAATTTTTATAATGAGGTTTTAAAAGGAAAAGAATAAAACTGCTTTCAAGGATCCCGATCCAGGATTGAACTGTTTTTATATCGACTCCAATCTCAACCGATAATGCTGTATAATTCAATTCCTGACCATTACGTCCCGCAAGTAATTTAACAAAGCGCTCAAAAACAATTAAACTTGTAATGTTCTTAATTTGACGCACATCTTTTTCTATGTAAGTACGAATATAATTTGGGCACCAATCAGAAGGAGGTATCTTTTGATCGTAAATAGGAGGATAAAAACCTTTTAACATCAATTCATCATCATCCTTCAGTAATATTTTTTTTGTAGCTAATTCACTGATGGAGAATGGCAACAAATGAAGGTATGCAATTCTGCCTGCAAGACTTTGCGAAATAGATTCTTGTAACAAAAAATTATTCGAACCGGATAAGATGAACAAACCTTTTACTTTGCTATTATCTAAGCGTTCTTGTAGATATGAGAACAAGTGAGGTACACGTTGAACTTCATCCAGAATAGCGCCATTTGGATAATTATCTAAAAAACCACGAGGATCTTCAGTAGCAAAAAGCCGGGTATCCGGGTTTTCTAAAGACACATAAGGTTTATCATTAAAAACCTGTTTAACCAATGTGGTTTTACCTGTTTGACGAGCACCTGTAACGGCTACAGCCTTAAACTTGGATGCCAGATCGATCAATTTTTGTCTTGCAATACGTTCAATCATACAACAAATATATGGAAAAATATGGAATCCGATTCCATATTTTTCCATATAAATATTAAATTGAAACCAATATTAATTCTCCTTAAATAAAAATTGGGCAGGAGCCATCATTTTTGTACCTTCGAATTACCGAAGGTTTTCTCTCCGAAAAAGCGGAAAACCGGTAAAGGAAATGGATAGAAAAGAAATTGTAAATTTATTAGAGTCCCGTCCGGACCGTGGCTCAACCTATTATGGGTATTCCTGGTACCTCCAGGAATCGAACTTTCTTCATAATATCATCATTTTTCAATCTATTTCCTTTTCTCCGCTTTTTCGGAGAGAAAACCTTCGGTACACCGTAGTAAATTTAAGGCAATATTTTAAAGAAAAAAGAAAAATCCTGTACCTTTTTGCTTCCGCTTCCGTTATGGTATAAAAACAGGTTTATGAAACAAACGCTTCTTCTCATTTTATTTTTTGTTTGCTCATTCAGCAGCAAAGCACAACATCAATTACTCATTCATTTTAATTCCAATGAAAGTGGTATATCTGAAAAAGATTCCAAGCTATTGGATTCCTTTGCTGTTTTTATAAAAAGCAATGCGGTGCAACAGATCAGTGTTTATGGATATACGGACAATACCGGCTCTGAAGAAAAGAATAAAACACTTTCCGAAAAACGGGCTGCCAGCGTTACTCAATATCTTATCATGAAAGGCATTATTTCAAGTGCAATCCAATCGGAAGGATTGGGCGCCTCCTCACCCATTGCTGATAATACTACTGAACAAGGAAAAGCCCTAAACCGCAGAACCAGCATCACAGCACAAGTACTTCCCAAAAAAAATGCGGAAATACCGGTAGCTGCAGATCCATCTACACCGGAGCCTGTAACAGACAACAAACCGGGAACATTTGGCAATGCCGAACTGGAAGTAGGTACTACTTTAATTTTAAAGAACATCAATTTTGTAGGTGGCACTGCTGATCTTTTACCTGAATCAAAACCTGCCCTGGAAAATTTATTAAAGACCATGAAGGAGAATCCTACACTTGAAATTGAAATTGGCGGTCATGTATGTTGTGCCAATGATATGCCTTTATCCATTGAAAGAGCCAAAGCTGTATTTGATTATCTGGCGTATAAAGGTATAGCCGAAAAACGGATGACCTACAAAGGATACAGTCGCAACAAACCTATTGGTGATGATGCTACCGAAGAAGGTAGAAAGCAGAATAGACGGGTGGATATTACGATAGTGAAAAAGTAATGAGGTGATGAGGTAATAAAGTGATGGGGTGATGAGTTGAGAATTCACAAATCATCAATCAACATTCGCCAATCATCACACGTTCTCGATACAGCTCGTACCTCGCCACCTGTCTGCCGTCAGGCAGGCTCGAACTGACATACGCACGCATTCAATTCATCCAACATCAAACGTCAAACATCCGTCATCCAACAACTATTTCTTCACGATCTTATAGGTATGTGATGCTTTTCCGCTTACTGTCAGGAAATAGAAGCCGGTTTGTAATTCGTTCAGGGATAATTGTGTTTCCATTTGATCGATCACACCTGCTTGTACTACTCTTCCTAAATTATCGGACAAAGTATAATTGTATCCAACGATCTTATCGCCTCCATTGATCATCACTACATCAGCTGTTGGGTTGGGATAGATCACCAAATTGTTCAACAACTCCATATCATTGATAGCGCTGTATGTTACAGGAATAGTGATGCTGGTACTTGTACAACCAAAAGCATCGGTAGCAACCACCGAATAGTTACCGCTTTGTGTTACCACATAGCTGGTAGAATCAGCTCCCGCAATTGGATTGCCATTCAAATACCATTGCAATTGATAGCCAGTAAGGAAACAATTCAACACATTACCTGTTGCTAAGAAGGTTGGTGTTGTTGGTAATGGAACAATTTCAATATGTTGTACCGGACTTAAAGATGAACATCCATTGACATTGGTCAGTTGAAAATAATAATCACCTGTTTGTGTAGCGGTATAGTTCAATCCTGTTTCATTGATCAACAAGGTTGTATCATTGTACCATTGCAATGCATTCACTCCTACTCCATTTGCAGTAAGCAAAATAGAATCGCCCGCACAAACTGAATCATTCACTGCATAAGAAACAGTACCAGCTGTTGGCGGTGCATACACATGTACGGTATCATAATTCGTGAACGACTGGATCACATAGGTAGCAACCGTGATGGTTCCTGAAGTGCCACCGGCTCCGCTAAAAGGAATGGTTCCCGGTCCGGAAACCGAAAAAGGAAATGTTCCCAGGTTATCATCTTGTGATACATTGTCCTCATCCATAACAGTAATAGAATATGGAGGATTGTTCAACAAAATATTCAATCCACTCCATGATCCGCTTTGCACATCGCTCAAAGAAGAGGCTGTGTATAAATTGTTGGACAAGGAATTGAAGATCTGAAAATAAGGATCAGGATTATTGAAGGTACAGCTTGCTTCTTCCACATCGCCACACCAGTTGTTATTCAAACTTGTTACATTCACGCCTGTGATCTTGTATCCTAAAATATCTGTTTGCAAAGAAACTACATAATCACCGGGAGTGGTGTATTGCTGAGCAGAAGGATTTTGAACAGTACTTGTATTTCCATTTCCAAAATTCCATGAATAAGCAGTTGGGTTTGGAGCACCGGAGATCAATCCGTTAAATGTAACCGTAGCGCTGTCGCATGACTGAGCAGGACTAAATGAGAACCCGGAGTTGCCACCCGCAGCAGGATCAATATCTATGACTATTTGAATAACTGAATTTACATTTCCTACTACCGTTAAATTGGTTAGCACACCTACATCCACAATAAAATGACCTGTTTGCATGGGTGTTCCGCAGATCTTTACACATCCGTACATACTTACATTCGGATCGTACTGACAACCTGTTGATGAGTTATTACATTGCCAGTTCAAGCCAAAAGGTAAACCTGTTACCGAAACGATCTTGAAATAGTTCACAGAAAAACCGGAAGTATCCGTGAACATCACAAAAGTAACATCTTCGCTGTAGGGCTGACCTTGTGTTCCGTTGGGCAGCGTATCGGGATAAATGCCGGGAGTGGTTAATGTTGAGTTGATGGCACAGCCGGGACATTGTGCATAGTTATTCTTTGAAAATGCAATAGCAAAGAAAAAAAACAGGAGTACAATTTTTTTCATGGGTAGTTTATACTAAAATACAGCAAAAAAGATCACACTACAAATTCTGCATAAAATAATCGGTCACTTTTTGATACAAGTGTTCACGGTCTTTTCCAAGCACATTGTGTTCATGTCCGGGATACACAAAATAATCCACTTGTTTTTTCTTATCGACACAGGCTTTTAAGTATTGAATACTGTGTTGCCAAACAACGGTTGGATCTTGTGCTCCGTGGATCAACATTAATTTTCCTTTTAAGTTATCAATGTAGTCAATGGTTCTGCTTTCTTTATAACCTTCCGGATTTTCTTGTGGTGTATCCATATAACGTTCGGTGTACATAACTTCGTAATAGGTCCAATCGATCACCGGACCACCTGCTACACCCACTTTGAACACATCAGGATAACGTGTCATGATGCTGGTGGTCATGAATCCACCATAACTCCATCCGAAAATTCCCATGCGGGAAGCATCCACAAATTTTTGTTTTTTCAAATAATCAACACCTACCATTTGATCTTTCATTTCATTCACTCCTAAATGACGGAAAGTGGCTTGTTCAAAAGCTAAACCTCTGTTGGCACTACCTCTTCCATCGAGTGTAAATACAACAAACCCGCGTTGCGCCATGTATTGGAACCATAGATCGCCTCCACCGTTCCATGTGTTGTTGATCATTTGTATGCTTGGTCCGTTATACAGATAAACAATGGTTGGATATTTTTTAGTAGAATCGAAATCAACCGGTTTGTACAAACGGCAATACAGATCATCGCCACTTTCGCTCTTTAGAGTAAAGATCTTCATCTCACCCAGTTTATAATCTTGAATAGGATTAGCTGCGGTATAGATCAATTTAGACGATTTACCATTGGTGGAATTCACATATACATTTCTTGGAACAGAAGTATTTTGAAAATTATCCAAAATATATTTTCCTGAACTACTCAATAAACTAACATGCGTTCCATCGCCTTTCGTGATGCGTGATGTTTTAGCTGATTTGAGATCAACAGCATAAAAATTACGGGTGATACCGCTTTCAGTTGTAGACGTATAATATGCTTTGGTTCCTTTCGGATCCAAGCCAGCTAGATCAGTTACCAGCCAATTGCCTTTTGTTAGTTGTTTTACAAAAGTTCCATCTTCATTATATAGATAAAGATGGTTAAATCCATCACGTTCACTTTGCCAGATGAATTGTTTTCCACTTGGCAAGAATACCATCGGGTGCATTGGATGAACATATTTGTCATGCTTTTCTTCGAACAATGTTTTTTCAAGTAAACCGGTAGTAACATTGTATTTATTCAATTTCATATGATCCTGCCCACGGTTCAACACCGCGATGTACACATACTGCTCATCATTGCTCCAGGAAATATTGGTCAGATATTGCTCCTTAGGTTCACCTGTTTTTAAAAACACTGTTTTACCAGTACTCACATTATAAATACCTACGGTCACTTCATGACTTTTATCACCGGCCATCGGGTATTTGATGTTTACATTTTTTGCAGGACGAGGCGCCCAGTCGATAACAGGATAATCCGTCACCATGGTTTGATCCATGCGGTAGAAGGCTAATAAATTTCCTTTTGGTGACCAATACGTTCCTTTGTGAATACCAAATTCATCACGATGAACCGTTTGTCCGTTGACAATATTTTCATCAGCATCATTCGTTACGATCAGTTTTTCTTTCCCATCAAATACAAACAAATTATTCTTTACAGTGAAAGCCACAAAATTGGTTTTCTCTGCAACATCTTTATTGGTAGCCTCTTCACCTAAGTCGCGACTTGCTTCTACTTTTGCTTTTTTGGTCGTAATATCCACACTGATCAATTTTTTATCGGCTTCGAATGTAAATTGTTTACTATTCATCCATTGAATTGCAGGAAAAGATTTCACCGTACTTAATGACGCAGTTGTGAGCGCTGTATTGAACTGAGTAAGGTTAAGAGCATTTATCTCTTTAGCAGATGCCGCTGCATAAACAACAAGTACTTCTTCATTTCCACGTTTTTCAATAAATGAATAATTGTCGGCATTCTTTTGCCACATCAATTGTTTGAGCTTAGCAGGAGCAAGCGTGGAACGTTGCAGCACCACTGCTTCTTCCATGGTGAATAGTTTGGTTTGAGCGAAAGCAAATTGAGATATAGCTACAAAAAGGAAGATTATTTTTTTCATACTAAATTATTTATGCGCTTATTTTATTCGTTTAATTATTTTTTTAGGATCTCTTTTATGGTGAAACACAGCTATTATAATGATGTCACTTGTGATCACTTTATAAACTACTTTAAATGGAAAACGTTGCGTATTCACCATTTTATAGTCGGCATGGGATGTTTGAAATAAAAATGGATTTTTCGATATCAGTTGAAAGGCTTTTTCCACCTCAGAAACAAATTGCTCAGCAAGATTTCTATCTATAGAAAGATACCAATCAATGGAGGCATTAAGATCGTCAATTGCTTTAGGAAGAAGAACGATCTTATATTCCATATTTTTTTGAGATACTTTTTTTTACTTCTTCCCAGGAACTTGAAGCACCGGGATTTTTTTGATATTCTTCCCATCTTTCTTCCAACATTAAGATCTCCTCATGGCTCAACTCTTTTTTCCCTGCAGCAGTATTAACCGGATTGATCACTACAACCAATTCCACATCCGTATCAGAAAGATCTGTCGGGATAGTGATCGTTAGAACACCATCTTTATTCGTATGAGCACTTTGATTGATAACCTGCATGATAAATGGTTTATATCAAATATAAGCAATTAAAATGATTGAAAAAAGAAGAGAGGGACTATCTAATCCCTCCTCCATTATTCATGTTACTTTTTGTAGGAGCTACAAAACTTAACTCTCCCGCATTGTTCTCCGCCATCAAGATCATTCCCTGACTTTCTATTCCTTTAATCTTACGTGGAGCCAAATTTACTAATATGGAAACTTGCTGACCGATGATGTCTTCCGGTTTGTAGTATTCGGCAATACCACTTACTACCGTACGTTGATCGATCCCTGTATCAATTTTCAGTTTTAATAATTTTTCCGTTTTAGGAACACGCTCCGCTTCTAAAATAGTTCCTACACGGATATCCATTTTACTAAAATCATCAAACGATGTTTCTGCTTTAGCAGGTTCTACCGTTTTGTTTTGCGCTTCATTCATTTTTTTAGAATCAGCTAATTTTTGAATTTGAGCATCAATTGCTGCATCTTCAATTTTATCGAACAATAATGCTGCGGCATTGATCTGATGACCGGTCAATAATAGATCGGTACGTGTAGCATCATTCCATCTGAATGCAGGATTCAGATTTAACATCTCACCTAGTTTTTTTGAAGTGAATGGTAAGAATGGCTCCATCAACACCGCCAGGTTTGCAGAGATCTGTAGAGAAAGATTCATGATCGTTTGAACACGTTTCTCATCTGTTTTGATCAATGTCCAAGGTTCATTATCCGCTAAATATTTATTTCCTAAACGTGCTAAATTCATTAACTCCGACAATGCTTCACGGAAGCGGTATTGCTCAATACTCGCTGCAATTTTTGAAGGATATTTAGAGATCTCTTCTAATAACAACACATCGCTCTTAGTATATTCAGCAGCTTCAGGAACTTTCCCTCCATAATATTTATGTGTAAGCACCAATGTACGGTTCACAAAGTTCCCCAAAATAGCAACTAATTCATTGTTGTTCTTTGCCTGAAAATCTTTCCAGGTAAAATCATTGTCTTTCGATTCAGGAGCGTTAGCACATAAAGTATAACGCAATACATCCTGTTTATCTTTAAACTCCAACAAATATTCATGTAACCACACAGCCCAGTTGCGTGATGTAGAGATCTTATCTCCTTCTAAATTCAAGAATTCATTGGCAGGAACATTCTCAGGAAGTATATAAGACCCTTCAGCCATTAACATAGCAGGGAAAATGATGCAATGAAATACAATATTATCTTTTCCGATAAAATGTACCAGCTTTGTTTCTTTGTCTTTCCAATATTTCGCCCAATCAGGTGTTAGATCTTTGGTGGCAGAGATATAACCGATAGGTGCATCAAACCATACGTATAATACTTTTCCATCAGCACCATCCACAGGCACTTTCACTCCCCAATCCAGATCGCGTGTCATAGCACGAGGCTGCAAACCTGCATTCAACCAGCTTTTGCACTGACCATATACATTTGTTTTCCAATCTTTATGCGATTCAATGAATGCCTCAATTTGTGGCTGCATCTTATCCAATGGCAAAAACCAGTTCTTTGTTTTTTTCAAAACAGGTTTTTCTCCACTCAGTGTTGATCTTGGATTGATCAGATCGGTAGGATTTAATGAAGTACCACATTTTTCACACTGATCGCCATAAGCATTTTCATTAGCACATTTCGGACAAGTACCAATGATATAACGGTCGGCCAAAAACTGATTTGCTTTCTCATCAAAATATTGTTCCGTCACCTCTTCTTGAAAAACACCTTTATCGTAAAGTGTTTTGAAGAACTCCGATGCTGTGGCATGATGTGTTGGAGAGGATGTACGCGAATAGATATCGAATGATACACCAAACTCTTTGAATGCATCACCCATGATCTTGTTGTATTTGTCAACCACCTGCTGTGGTGTAACACCTTCTTTTTTTGCTTTGATGGTAATAGGTACGCCATGCTCATCCGATCCGCAAATGAATTTTACATCTTCACCTTTGGAGCGCAGGTAACGTACATAAATATCAGCAGGCAAATAACAACCCGCCAAATGCCCAATATGAACGGGACCATTGGCATAAGGTAATGCTGCTGTAACGGTATGTCTTTTAAAGTTCAAGTTATTAGTTTTAAGTTCAAAGTTTTAAGTTCAAAGTTGTGGGGAAAGTTAAAATTTTACTTGCTGTAAACTTTAAACTTTTCAACTTTAAACTAAGCGATTACAAAGATAAAAATTAATCCTTGAGTAGCTTCTTTTGCATGATATAAGATATACTGGAAGCTCTGTTCTTTGTTGTTTCGGCATTTGGCCCGGCAAATAGCTCATCCACACTTTCCCAGAACAAACCCAACCACACTTTAAAATCTTCTTTTTGCAATGGCAAATGCATGTGACGTTCCATCAAATTTTGGGCATAAGCATGCTCCGGAAAAAGAGTCGCATTCCAAAAACTATCTACCCTTGGCAAATGCTCCTCTAAATTCAAATGAATAAAATGATGTTTTATTGAACTAACCAATAACTTATCATAAAAAGTTTTGATTAGCTTTGTTACATCAGCAGGTGAAAGTATATCGGTTTTGCTCATGATATTTTTTTACAAATATCCGATTACTTTTACTGTAAATAAAGAAATAGCATGAAATTTATTCAACCGGAATTTCTAAAAAAAGGTGATAAGATCGGGATCGTAGCATGTGCCAGAAAGATCAGTAAGGAAGAGCTGCAGCCGGCAATTGACATTCTTCAAAACTGGGGACTGGAAGTGGTGTTAGGAAAAAATATTTTTAATGCAGAGCATCAATTTTCCGGAACAGATGAAGAACGTGCGGCTGACCTTCAAAGCATGCTGGATGACACAAGCATCAAAGCAGTAATTAGTGCACGTGGCGGATATGGAACAGTGAGGATCATTGATAAGCTCGATTTCAGCACCTTCAAAAAACAGCCGAAATGGATCATTGGTTATAGTGATATCACTGTATTGCATTCGCATATTCACAACATGGGCATTCAAACACTGCATGCAACTATGCCTATCAATTTTAAAGTGAATGAAGAAGCAACTGAAACGCTCAGAAAAGCTCTTTTCGGAGAAGAGCTTCGCTATACTTTTGAGCCACATGCGCTGAACAAAAACGGGAAAGCAGAAGGAGTACTTGTAGGCGGAAATTTATCATTGCTCTATGCACTTTGCGGAAGCAATTCGGATATTAATACCAATGGGAAAATCTTATTCATTGAAGACCTGGATGAATATCTATATCATATCGACCGGATGATGATGAACCTGAAACGCTCCGGCAAACTGAGTGGCCTAGCAGGATTGATCGTAGGTGGAATGAGTGATATGAAGGACAATGCAGTGCCTTTTGGAAAAACAGCAGAAGCCATCATTCTGGATGCAGTAAAAGAATACAATTACCCTGTTTGTTTTCATTTCCCTTGCGGACATATCGACAGAAACTTAGCGGTAGTTTTAGGAAAAAAAGTTCAGCTAACAGTTAAGCAAGAACTATCTGAAATAAAATAAAAAAAGCCTGATCCGTGGATCAGGCTTTTTTATTAGATCTTAATTTCATCTTCGCTTTTATTCAAAAAGCGGTATTCCAAAAAGTGATAAGAAGAAACCGGACGGATCTTGATCGATTTTCCAAATTTCTTTGACCACTTACGTCTGATCGAATTAAAGAAGAAACCTTTGGTTAAATATGCTTCCAAATATGGATGAACACAAAGTGTTACACCTGATTCGTTTTGTTCTTTTAAAATATAACGCAGGTTATTTTCAATCTGATCAACCAAAAGAATACTTGCCTGTACTTCTCCACTACCGCCACATGCAGGACATTTTTCTACTGTTACCACATTCATCTCCGGACGAACACGCTGACGGGTGATCTGAACTAAACCAAATTTACTTGGAGGAAGGATATTGTGTTTTGCACGGTCTTTAGACATCTCCTCCTTCATCCTATCGTAAAGCATTTTACGATTCTCTGCATTGTGAAGATCGATAAAATCGACAACGATGATACCGCCCATATCGCGCAAACGCAATTGGCGGGCTACTTCCACAGCTGCTTCCAGATTTACCTCCAGCGCATTTGTTTCCTGATTGTTATCTGATTTCGCACGATTACCGCTATTCACATCAATTACGTGCAATGCTTCGGTATGCTCTACGATCAAATAACCACCACTTTTCATGGTCACTGTTTTTCCAAACAAGGCTTTGATCTGACGATCCACACCAAAGTTATCGAAGATAGGAACAGTGCCTTTGTATAATTTTACGATCTTTTCTTTCTCAGGAGCAATGGTATGAAGATAATTTTTCACCTCTTCATACATAGCAGCATCATTCACGTGAATGCTGTTGAAACTTGCATTCAACAGATCGCGCAACATAGCAGAGGTACGATCGATCTCGCCCAATACTTTAAAAGGAGGCTGAGCAGTTTTCAATGCTTCGTAGCAAGTATTCCATTTGTTTACCAGATCGTTCAGATCGGCATCCAGTTCGGCAACACTTTTACCTTCAGCAACTGTACGGATGATCACACCAAAATTCTTTGGTTTGATACTTTGGATCAATCGTTTCAAACGATTTTTCTCATCCGTAGTTTTTATTTTTTGTGATACAGAGATCTTATCAGCAAAAGGGATCAATACTAAGTATCGTCCTGCTAATGAAATTTCTGTAGTGATGCGTGGACCTTTTGTGGAGATCGGCTCTTTGGCGATCTGGATAAGTATTTGCTGGTTGGCATTTAAAACATTACCAATCTTCCCGTCTTTTTCAATATCTGCTTCATTCTTAAAATACATTAAGTTAGAAGTAGATTGTTTTCCGGTTTGAACCAGTTTGGTATACTTACTAAAGGTATTGGCTTGCGGACCCAGATCCAGGTAGTGCAGGAAGGCATCTTTTTCATATCCTACATCTACAAAGGCGGCATTCAAACCCGGCATCACTTTTTTAACGCGACCCAGGTAGATATCGCCTACCGAAAAGTTATTATTGTTACGTTCACGATGAAGCTCAACTAAGCGCTTATCATTTAATAAGGCAATAACTACTTCCGATGGACTTGAATCTATGATTAATTCGTTATTCAATCGTTCAGTTTTTAAAATAAATACAAGTATCCCAGTACTCCGTTTCCCGGAATCTGCGGATACGTTTTTAATGATGTAATAGCATTGTCCGACTATGTCGGAAAGAATACAAACATACGTGCGTTAAATAGCAGAATAGAGTTTTACACTCCATTCTGCATAAAAGGATCTTGACAGCGCACGCTGAATTATAACCTGCTAAACAGGATTATTTTTTCTTATGTCTGTTTTTTCTCAAACGTTTTTTACGTTTGTGAGTAGCCATTTTATGTCTTTTTCTTTTTTTACCGCTTGGCATAGCTAAATGGTTTTAAATGTTTAATACTTTATTTTATTGTCTCTTCCCTATTGGGATAATTTATTTATATAATCCTGAACTTCTGTTTTGATCGTTACATCATCCACAGCAGCTTTGTATTTTTCTAAATATTCGATCGCTTTTTTCTTCTCTCCTTGTTGCTCATATGCATCAGCAATATGCAAATAGGCTTCAATGAAATCGGGCTGGATCTTTAACACCTTTTCAAAACGGGCAATGGCTTTATCCCACTGTCCGGAACGCTCCGAGAAAAAAGCAAAATTCAATTGCAGGTTCACATTATTAGAGTCGGTTTTCTCGATCTCTTTTAACATGGTGATCCCTTTCATCGGATCAGCAGAACCTTCTACATAACATGCTGCAAGACTGATACGTGCATCAATGTTCTTCGGATTGATCTGCAATGTTTTCTCAAAACACTCAATTGCTTTTTTGTACAATACCGGATGATCTACCTGCTTGCTGAACTGTATTGCTGAATAATAACGTGCTCCTGCATAGGTCCAGTTACTATCAATGGGTGAAGCGATTGCTGCTTTTTCCATATAGTAGGCTGCCAGCACAGGTTGACGGACATTATCAAAAAAATTGATCAGATCTTCAAAGGCATGCTTTTTATCAGCTGAAGAAACCGTAGCCTCTTCTAACTTTTTTACCTCTTGCTTTTCAGCCTCCGGCAAAGCAGCTTTCAACCCTTCTACAATTTCAGCGATACTCATCTCCTGATGTTCTCCGGGAGCATGTGTTTCCGCTTCTTCCTTTTTAAGAGGAAGTTTGGTGTTTGCAAATAATAAAAGAACGACTAATATCAATGCGCCTGCAATTACAGCAATTTGTATTTTGTTTACAGACTTCATTTTATATATAATAAGCGACTGAAAAATTCAGCCGGTTAATTCAATTATGCTGCTACTTCTTTCTTAACGTTTTTCTTTACTTTTTCAGAAAACGTTTTAGCCGGTTTAAATGCCGGAATATAATGAGCAGGGATAATGATCGTTGTATTCTTAGAAATATTACGTCCTGTTTTTTCAGCACGTTTTTTCACGATAAAACTTCCGAAACCTCTCAAATAAACATTCTCGCCTGCTACCATTGAGTTTCTAACTGATTTCATGAAAGCTTCTACAGTTGCCTGAACTGCTACTTTCTCAATGCCTGTTTTTTCTGCGATTTCGTTGATAATGTCTGCCTTTGTCATACTTCTATAATCTATTTAAAATCAAATAATTAGTTCAATAAAATTTAATTTAGGGCTGCAAAGATAGTATTTAAATCGTCAAACAAAAATTTTAATTGTAATTTTGACTTTCCAAACCCTTAAAAACCTATTCAAGCCCTTATATGAAGGCATTTTCAGCCAAAATAATTACCTGGTATCTGCAAAATAAAAGAGATCTGCCCTGGCGCAACACCCAGGACCCTTACTTTATATGGTTATCGGAGATCATTTTACAGCAAACAAGGGTGGATCAGGGTATGAGTTATTATCTGAAGTTTGCCCATGAATTTCCAACCGTTACACATTTGGCCAAAGCCGATAATGAAAAGGTAATGAAACTATGGCAAGGATTGGGTTATTATTCCAGAGCACGGAATCTGCACACCACCGCCAAGATCGTTCACTCCGAACACAAAGGGCAATTCCCCGATAGCTATGAAGCCATCCTTCAGCTGAAAGGAATAGGTGAATATACAGCTGCTGCCATTGCTTCCTTTGCTTTCAACAAACCCCATGCAGTGGTAGATGGGAATGTGTACCGAGTATTAGCACGCGTTTTTGGCATTTCTACCCCAATCGACAGTACACAAGGTAAAAAGGAATTCAAAGAGCTGGCGGGGACATTATTAAACCCAAAAGAGCCTGCACTCCACAATCAGGCGATCATGGAATTTGGTGCATTGCAATGCAAACCCGTAAACCCCGACTGCATTAACTGCCCGCTGCAAAGCATGTGTTATGCTTTTGAGAAAAAGAAAGTGGATGCCTTGCCTGTCAAAAGCAAAAAAACAAAAACAAGAGACCGTTACTTCAACTATATCGTTCTTACAAATAAGAACAACACGATCATCCGTAAACGGACAGAAAAGGACATCTGGATCAACCTGCATGATTTTCCATTGATCGAAAGCGAAAAAGAATGGGATGAACATACTTTCCTGAAGTCAAAAGAATGGAAAAAGTTCATCGGGAATACTAAATTCAAGATCAGAAGCGTTAGCAAAACATATAAACATATCCTCAGTCACCAAAAGATCTATGCCCGTTTTTGGGAAATAGAAAGTACTGAACCATTAAAAAAATTGACCGGAAAGAATGAAATACTGACAACATGGAACAAAATGGGCGATTTTGCTGTTCCACGATTGATCGATCAGTATCTGGAAGACAGAAAATAACACAAATAAAACGCTTGTGATTACTGGCATTTATTTGTATTTTAGCAACATTAAATAAAGGGATGAATAAACCGTCAACTACATATATACTCCGTTTTTTACTTTGCCTTGTTTTGCTTTTGAATTTCTCATTTTCAAAAGCACAATTTTACAGTGGCTCCCAAACCGATTTCGGAAAGAACAGGGTAAAATATAAAACATTCTTTTGGACCTATTATGGCTACGAACGCTATGATGTGTATTTCTATGAACAAGGAAAAGAAATAGCCAATTACGTTTCCAAGGCCGCCAAAAAGGAAATGCAATATGTAGAAAAGCTATTCGACTATTCCATTGATGGAAAGATCCAATTCATTGTATTCAACAAACAATCCGACTTCAAGCAAAGCAATATTGGTTTATTGACCGATGAACAATACAATACCGGTGGAGTTACCCGCATTGCAGGATCAAAAGTGATGCTCTACTTTGAAGGTGATCATGCTAAGCTGGATGCACAGATCAGAAGTGGTGTTGCACAAGTACTTATTGAACAAATGATGTATGGTGGGAATGTTCGCGAAATGGTAAAGAACAACACCTTACTGAATCTTCCTGAGTGGTACACCAAAGGTTTGATCGATTATGTAGCCAACGACTGGAGCTCTGACCTCGACAACAGAGTGAAAGATGGAATCTTAAATAACCGCTATAAAAACCTGAACCGTTTAGAAGGAAATGATGCTGTTATTGCAGGCCATGCTTTCTGGAAACATGTAGCCGACAATTATGGCGAAGCGGTTATCTCAAACATCCTGTACATGTCGAAGGTGAGCAGGAACATCGACAATTCAACTGTTTTTGTGATGGGAATCTCCATCAAGAACTTATGGGCCGAATGTGTTGAGTCCTACATCTCAAAATACAACTCAAAAGATACCATACAAAAAACACCTTCTGAAAAACCGATCCTTTCTAAAATAAAATCGACACGTGTTTACAGTCAGGTGAAAGTAAGTCCGGATGGCAATTATGCCATTTACACCACCAATGAAATGGGACAATACAAGATCTGGTTGTATAATTTCCAAACTAATAAAGCGAAACGCATTTTAAAATCAGGCTCCAAGATCGATCGTATCAACGACTATTCTTTCCCATTACTTGCATGGCATCCGAGTGGAAAATTATTCTCATACATTATTGAGCGTAAGGAATACTTTGTGATGGCCACATACGAGTTAGAAACAAAAGATCTGACCGAGCGCAACATTTTTGGATTTGAAAAGATACTCGACTATTCCTATAATGAGGATGGAAAATTATTTGTGATGTCGGGAGTACAAAAAGGACAAAGCGATATTTTCGTTTTCACCACTGCTTCTAACGGATACGAACAGATCACCAAAGATATTTATGATGATCTGAATCCTCGTTTTGCAAATAACTCTAAAAAGATCGTCTTTACATCTAACCGACCAGGCGATACACTTTCTTTTGACGGAAAGAAAAAACTCGAAAATCCTCAAAAGAAAAAAGATGTATTTGCTTTTGATAACATTAGCAAATCAAAATTATTGATCCGTGTTACTAACACGCCTTACATTGATGAAACATTCCCTTCTGATTACGATAAGGAACACATCACCTATTTGAGTGACAAGAACGGAATTAGAAACAGATACCTGGCACGTTTCGATAGTGTTATTGCCTATGTGGATACTGCTGCACATTACAAAACTGTTGCCACCTCCTTCCCTATCAGTAATTACTCCAGAAGTATACTCGAGCAGGATGTGAATGTAAAAGCAAACAAACTAACGGAAGTGATCTTTGAAAACGGCAAATACAAAATGTTGGTTCAACCATTAGCTGATGCAAAAGCATTAACACCTCTCAACTTAAAGAACACATCCTATCGTGATTACAGAAATCGTTTAGACTATAAAGAACAAGTTGAGCAGGAAGCAAAAGATAAAGCATTATATGCTACACCCAAAGCAGAAAATGTGAAGATCGTAATTATTGTAGATGATAAAGAAAAAAAGAAAGATCCATCAGAAGTGGACATTAACAACTATACGTTTGAGAACGAACAAAAGAAAACAGACACCAAAAACAATACTGCGGAAAAACAGATCAGTCCGACCGACTCTGCTGCAACAGCAGTAGATGAAGAATTTGTATTAGCCAGACAAAGAAACTATGAGACCAATTATTCGGTTGATTATGTTGTAACACAGCTTGACAACAATTTCTTGAATGCTACCTATCAAAAATTCACCGGTGGTGGAAGCCCGATCTATTTAAATCCCGGCATCAATGCTTTCTTTAAAATTGGCATCAGTGATCTTTTTGAAAACTACCGTATTTCAGGAGGGATGCGTTTTTCAGGCGATATGAATAGCAATGAGTATTATTTGAGCTATGAGGACAGAATGAAGAACGTGGATAAACAGCTTGTACTTCATCGTCAATCTCTTTTAAATATCAGCGACAGCTATTCACTTGTAAAAGTACATACACATGATGCGCGCTATATTTTAAAATTCCCATTCAATGAAGTAGCCAGTGTTAGAGCAAGTGTTGCTTACCGCAATGACAGAACGATTTACACTTCTACCGACTACAACAATTTGAAGAAACCAAACACTTACGAAAATTGGGGAACAGTAAAAGTGGAGTATGTATTCGACAACACGATCAAAAAAGGATTGAATCTTTATAATGGATTAAGAGGAAAAGTATTTGGAGAATATTACAGGCAGATCGACAAAGAGAAGACCGATTTCTTTGTAGTAGGAATGGACTGGAGATATTACAAAAAACTTCACCGCGATCTGATCTGGGCTAATAGGATCTCAGCGGGAACATCTTTCGGGAATCAAAAGTTGATCTATTATTTAGGAGGTGTGGATAACTGGTTCATTCCGAAGTTCGACAATAGCACCAATATTGGACGCGATCAAAATTATGCCTATCAAACATTGGTTACCAACATGCGTGGTTTTTATCAAAATGCACGTAATGGAAATTCGTATGCAGTGATCAATAGTGAGATCCGCTTCCCGATCTTCAAATATTTATACAAGCGTCCGATCCGCTCCGACTTTGTCAATAATTTCCAGATCATCACTTTCGGTGATGTGGGAACTGCTTGGACAGGTCCGGATCCATATTCAGACAAAAATGCTTTAAATACAACTTATATTGACAATCCACCATTGCTGATCATTTTAAAAACACAGCACAATCCGATCGTGGGTGGTTATGGACTTGGTATAAGAAGTCGTTTGTTTGGCTATTTTATCCGTTTAGACAGAGCATGGGGTGTACAAGATGGTATTATCCTAAAACCTATTTGGCATCTTTCACTTAGTCTGGATTTCTAACATTGAAAAAATCTCCTCTTCATATGAATACAATTTTTATTCTGCTAGCTCTCGGAGTGATCGCAGGGTTATTAAGTGGCATGGTAGGCATCGGTGGTGGTATCATCATTGTTCCTGCATTAGTTTACTTTTTAGGCTATTCACAACATCAGGCACAAGGAACAGTTTTATTCATGTTCTTAATGCCCATAGGAATTCTTGGTGTGTACAATTACTATCAAGCAGGACATGTGGAATGGAAAACAGCACTGATAATGGCCAGCACATTTTTGATCGGGAGTTATTTTGGTTCTAAGATCTCCATTGCTATTGATCAAACAACATTAAAAAAAGTATTTGGTGTGATCATCCTTTTGCTTTCATTAAAAATGATCTTCGGAAAATAAATTGAATACAATTAATAAAATAAAAGCATTGGCAAAAGAGCTGAACCAGGAGATCATCTCTATCAGAAGGCATTTGCATGCGCATCCGGAATTGTCGTTTGAAGAGTACAACACTTCTAACTTTATTGTATCCAAACTAAAAGAATATGGTATTCCCTACACACAAGGAATTGTAAAAACAGGGATCGTTGCACTTATTAAAGGCAAGAATCCATCAAAAAAGGTAATTGCTTTACGGGCTGATATGGATGCACTACCGATCAATGAAACAAACACTTGCGACTATATCTCAAAACATCCGGGCATTATGCATGCCTGCGGACATGATGTACATTCTGCATCGGTATTGGGAACAGCAAAAATATTAAATGAATTAAAAAATGAATTTGAAGGAACGATCAAATTGATCTTTCAACCGGGAGAAGAAAAATTACCGGGTGGTGCTTCGTTAATGATCAAAGAAGGTGTACTCGAAAATCCAAAACCAACAACCATGTTCGGACAACATGTGTTTCCAAGCATGGAAGTGGGGAAAGTTGGATTCAGAAATGGAATGTATATGGCAAGTACAGATGAGCTGTACATGACTGTAAAAGGGAAAGGCGGACATGCTGCCATGCCAAATGATTATAACAATCCGCTTTTGATCGCATCAAAGATCTTATTAGAGTTAAATAAGGAATTTATGGTACAGGCTCCGGCTTATTCTACACTTGAAGCCGACAATAAACCGAAACCACCAACAGTGCTTGCCTTTGGAAAGATCATCGGGAATGGTGCTACCAATGTTATTCCTGATGAAGTAAAAATTGAAGGAACATTCCGGACCATGGATGAAGAATGGAGAGCTGCAGCACATTCAAAAATGAAAAGAATAGCAGAAGAAGTAGCGAAAGAAATGAATGGCACTTGCGAATTCAGAGTTGAGAAAGGTTATCCCTTTTTAGTGAACGATGAGCAAACAACAAATACAGCTCGTACCGCAGCTATTGAATATTTAGGAAAAGAAAATGTTGAGGAATTGCCATTACGTATGACTGCAGAAGATTTTGCCTTCTTCTCACAGCAAGTTCCATCCTGCTTTTATCGTTTAGGGACCGGTAATAAAGTCAAAGGCATTACAAGCGGTGTACATACCTCCACTTTTGATATTGATGAAGCAGCGTTAGAGATTGGAGCCGGACTAATGGCATGGATAGCCATTAACGAACTAAAGTAAGATCATACAGTCTCCAATAATTCATGTCTGTATTTATCAAGGATACTTGATTTAGAAAGGTAACCAATGTAGATTCCATCTTCTACTACGGGTAGATTCCATTGTCCTGACTCCTCAAATTTTTTCATAATTGAAAAAATATCCTCATGAATATCGATTGTAACCGAAGCCTTTCGCATTACTTCCTTTGCTGTAACTCTATCGTAAAGCTCAGCATTGAACATTTCCTGCCTGATATGATCCAAATAAATTACGCCCAATAATTTCCCATTTTTCTTTACAACAGGAAAAATATTTCGTTTTGAATGTTTAATAATTTCGACTATATCACGTAAAGTTGCTTTGAAATGAACAGGTGAAAAGTCCGTCTCGATCATTGATCGTATTTGTAACTTCCCTAAAATACTTTTGTCTTTGTTCTCCGAAACAATTGCTCCTTTTTCTTTTAACTTTTTCAGATCAAGAGATTCAGGTTGAAAATACTTTACAATAACAAAACTGATAGAAGACACAAGCATCAATGGAATGATCAATTCATATCCGCCTGTTATTTCAGCAATCAAAAATATTCCGGTGAGCGGAGCATGAAAAACACCACTTAAAATTCCTGCCATGGCTACAATTGTAAAATTACTGACAGGGATATCATCAAAACCCAGAATAATCAATAAAAAAGAAAATACAAATCCTAAATAAGCACCCACAAAAAGCGAAGGAGCAAAATTCCCTCCATTTCCACCGGCACCAAGTGTAATTGCTGTAGCAATTGGTTTAAGCAATATAGCCAGTGCAATAAAGAATAACAACATCCACTTATCGCTAATGTAGGGCAGAAGAATACTATCTTTAAATAGTCCATCTGTTTTAAATTCGGAAAGTGCCTTTATACTTTCATATCCTTCACCATATAGTGAAGGTAAAAAAGCGAGCAACACTATTAAGCCTAAGCCTGCAACAAACAGCCGCACCCATTTCGATTGTACTCGTTGAAATGATGTTTCTATTTTATCAAAAGTTTTCACATGGTAAAGCGAAACCAAACCAGCCAAAAGTCCAAGAGCAATATAAAGTGGAACATTATGATAATCGAAAGGTTGTTTTAATTTAAAAAACAATAAATTATTCTCATTTAGCAAAATTTTAGATATGAGTGCACCGGAAGCTGCTGCAATTAAAAGTGGAATGAAGGCACTCAAACTAATATCCACCAAAATTACTTCAAGCGCAAAAAGAACACCGGCAATAGGTGCATTAAACGCTCCTGCAACACCGCCTGCTGCTCCAGAGGCTATCAACAATGTTCGTTCTTTATAACTAAGTTTATACGTACGGGCAAAATTAGATCCAATAGCAGATCCAGTGCTCACAATTGGCGATTCTAATCCCGCAGAACCACCAAAACCAATAGTCAAACCACTGGTAATAACATGAGAATACATTTGATAAAATGGAATAAAACTACTTCTCTTCGCAATTGCAAAAAGAACAGCTGCAGTACCGCGTTGCAGCTGATCTTTGAAAAAATATTTAGTTATAAGGATAACAATACCAATACCAATCAATGGAAGAATTAAATACAGGTATTTAAAATCCAACTTCAGAAAATATCCTTCTACCAGGTTTGTTCTAATGGCATTTACAAACAACTTAAGGATAACAGCTGCAATACCAACACTAATACCAACAAGTATACTTGAGAAGATTAAAAATTGTTTTTCATTTGTTCTCTCATGTATCCAGTTAATTCCCGACTCAATAAAATTGACTTTCTTAGCAGCCATTCAAATCACAATTTAATTCAGAGCAAATATAAAGCGAATGGCATAAATTGTCTATCATTTGTATAAATAAAATCACTCAAACCTGCCAATTTCATCATCCGTAAGATGTTCATTAAACAACCATTCTAATTCATCTTCGAAGAAAAATTTCTCATCACCGAAAGCCGGTCGCAAATCATCCATCCATATTGCATTGGAATCATATTCTGCAAAAAATGGTTTTGCAACCCAATCAGGATTTCGTCCCTGAAGCATTCGCAGGACAAAAACTTTTTTGTTATTTATTTCTGCAATTCCTAAAATCTGAACTTTCCCAGGCGTACATGACATACTTGGTCCACGAACAGTTCTACAGACACCACTCACACGCTGGTATGCATTCCTGAAGATATCCCAAGCTTTCTCCAAAGGCAAAGCAAAATACTCTTGCGCTCCTGTATCACGAGGAATAAACATATAATATGGTATGCAATTTAAATTGACTTGTTTTCTCCACATTTCAGCCCATACATCTGGAGAATCATTTATATGCTTAAGCAGTGGCGATTGTGTTCTTATTTGAACACCAATACTTCTTAATCTTTTTATAGCAATTTTTACAGCTTCTGTCTCCAACTCAACGGGGTGAGAAAAATGAGCCATTATGGATAGATTGATCCCTTTCTTCACTATTAATTCAAACAGATCAAATAATTCTTCCGTATCATCATCACTAATAAATTTATAAGGCCAATAAGCAAGTGCTTTTGTACCTATTCTAATCGTTTGTAAATTTGGAACATCATTCTCTAAGAGAGGCAAAACATATGAAGCGAACACTTTTGCTTTCATGATCATTGGATCACCACCTGTAAATAGAATGTCAGTTACACCTATATTTTCTTTTACGTAATCCTTTAGCAATGAAGCTTCTTTTGCTGCAAATTTGAATTCATCCATTCCAACAAACTGAGGCCATCGAAAACAAAATGTACAATAAGCATGACACGTCTGCCCTTGGCTTGGAAAGAAAAGCACAGTTTCTCTGTATTTATGCTGCAATCCCATGATCTTCTCTCCGTTAAACTCCGGCACATTATGTTCGATCTGACCGGCAGGATGAGGATTTAGCTCCATTCGAATTACATTTGCTACACGCCTGATCTCATCTTTATTGGATGTATTTTCTAAAACAATCCTCATTGTTTCGTAATGCTCATCATTTAACATCCCTTTTTGAGGAAATGTCAATTTAAACATAGGATCATTTTCGGGATCTTCCCAATTTATTAGTTCATCAACAACATAGTTGTTTGTTTTAAAAGGAAGAACATTTCCAACAACTTCGATCGCTTCAATTTGTTCCTTTGAAAGCCGTTCGACTTGTTTCAAAGTTTTAAAATTACTGAGTGTATAGGATTTTAGTTTCATAGTTTTTTTCTACAAATAAAATCACATATAAACGGAAAGTCATTGACAATTGTCAATTACAAAAAATTAATAAATAATCGTATCTTGTTTTTTTGTTCAACTGTAAGTGAATCCGAGTTATATTGTTCAGAAAGAAATGCGATCAGACATTCGATAATTTCTTTAGAATATTCACTTTCCACACGAAAGGAAATTTTGGAAATGTCATCGGAATCAATTGAAAATAATATTTCTTTTTTAATAATATCAAACATCATCAAAAAAGACCCGCCAGCACCAAGCACAGTACCGGCAGGCCATATTAAGGAATGAAAAAGTATAGTGCGCAAATGTACCTTTCAAATTCTATTAAATAATTGACAAATGTCAATTATTTATTTTTTTAAAATTAATATAATTGAGCATGGAGTTTAATATTGAAAATTTTCACTTAAAATCAACATCTTTCTTTGATTTCTTATCAAAGGATGAATTCAATTCTATTCAATCTAAAATTACAAGAAGAGAGTTTTCTAAAGGAGAACTATTATTTAAAGAAAAAAGTTACTCTAAAGGTGTATATATAATAAGAAAAGGGAAAGTGAAAATTTTCAAAACGAATAGTGATGGCAAACAGAGTATAGTATATATTTATAAAAAAGGAGACTATTTTGGCTACAGACCAATCCTAGCAGAAGAACCCCACCCCGTTTCTGCAATGGCGATGGACAATGTTGTGGTTACCTTCATTCCAAAAGATGTTTTTAATTCTATTTTAATTAACTCCAACAATTTAGCGAAAGAATTATTAGTTGTTCTCTCAAAAGAATTTTCTGTCTGGATCAACAAAATGACCATTTTCTCTCAATATGGAGTAAGGGAACGAGTTGCTCTCAGTTTAATAATATTAGAACGTGTTTACAAAAGGGAAAATGAAAAAAGTAAAAAATCAATAATTGCAATCAATAGGGATGACTTTGCTGGATTTGTTGGAACTGCAAAAGAAACACTGGTTAGGATGCTACGCACCTTTAAGGATCAGAAAATTATTTCAACTAAGGGGACTAAAATTATGATTCAAAAACAAAAGTATCTTTTAAATATTTTATCAGACCTATAAAAACTATGTTTATTACAGTTCTAAAATCAAAAATACATAATGCATTTATTACAGAAGCAAACATCGACTATATTGGAAGTATCACTATAGATGAAAACTTAATGAATGCAGTAAATATAATCGAGGGCGAACAAGTACATGTGGTTAACCATAGAAACGGAGAAAGGCTAATTACCTACGTAATTAAGGGAGAAAAAGGAAGCAAAGAGATCTGCATGAATGGACCTGCTGCTTTAAAAATAAGCAAAGGTGACAAAGTAATAATAATTTCATATGCACAAATGGCATTTGATGAGGCAAAAAAATTCAATCCTCAAATTATATTTCCAAAATCTGACAACACCTTTTAATAAATAAAACATGACAACTACTGCACTTATTTTCTGGCTTTCAACTGTAGCCGTTTTTAGTGGCTGCTGCGGTTATTTCTTTTATAAAATTTTGCGATCAGACAAAAAAAAAGAGAATTCAGATTGAACCCTCTTTAATAAAATAATAAATTATAGAAATTACTTTCTACTTTCGATCCACTTTCTTGCATTCACAAAAGCCTCTAACCAAGGTGATACTTGATCACCTGCTCTGTCAGTATAATGTGCCCAGTTCCAAGGGAATGTAGAACGCTCAATGTGTGGCATCATCACTAAATGACGGCCTGTAGTATCACACATCATGGCTGTATTAAAATCAGAACCATTCGGATTAGCCGGATATTGATCGTATGCATACTTAGCTACAATATTGTATTTATCTTCAGAATAAGGCAATTTGAATTTTCCTTCACCATGCGAGATCCATACACCTAAAGTAGCACCTTCTAAAGAAGATAACATGATCGAATTGTTTTTTTGAACTTTCACTGAAGTAAAACCACTCTCATGTTTACCTGAAGTATTGTGATGCATTTTACCATGCACTTCATGCTCGGGATTGATCAGTTCTAATTCCATCAATAACTGACATCCATTACAGATTCCTACTGACAACGTATCTTCACGCTTGAAGAAATTACGGATAGCAGCATTTGCTTTTTCATTGTATAAAAATGCTCCGGCCCAACCTTTAGCAGAACCTAATACATCCGAGTTAGAAAAACCACCTACTGCACCAATAAACTGAATATCTTCCAATGTTTCTCTACCGGAGATCAGATCGGTCATGTGTACATCCTTCACATCAAAACCCGCTAAATACATAGCATTCGCCATTTCACGTTCGGAATTCGACCCTTTTTCACGGATGATAGCAGCTTTCGGCTTCTCGACTGCGCTCGAAGTGACAGGCATTTTTCCATTGAAATGCTTTGGGAAAACAAATTGTAATGGCTGGTTTTTATAATTGCTATAACGCTCTTTCGCCATTCCATTTTTCGATTGTTTAGAATCTAAAAGGAAGGATGTTTTATACCAGATATCACGCACTTCAGTAACATTAAAGTTAAATGAGTCTGCATGATTTTTTACAGTGATCGTATTTCCATCTATTACCTTACCAATGTTAAAGACTTCAATATTATTCTTAGAGAACTCTGCTTCTACTGAAGCATCAGCTTGAAATACTACTGCAATATTTTCATTGAAGAATGTTTTAACCGAATCTTTTTCATTTAATGATGTAAGATCATAGTTTGCAGCCAAATTCACATCTGCAAAACACATCTCTAAAAGTGTTGTGATCAATCCACCACTTCCAACATCATGTCCGGCTTTGATCTTTCCGGCCTTGATCAAGTCTTGCAATAAGTTAAATGCTTTTTTGAAGTAAGCAGCGCTAGTGATGGTCGGCACCTCAGCACCAATTTTATTTTGCACCTGAGCAAAAGAAGAACCACCTAATTTGAATGTATCCTGAGATAAATTTAAGTAGTAAATATTTCCGCCATTACGTTTCAATACCGGCTCCACAATTTTATTGATATCCGAGCAATTGCCAACGCTGGAAATGATAACTGTTCCAGGAGCGATCACTTCATCGTTCGGATATTTTTGTTTCATCGACAAGGAATCTTTTCCTGTTGGAATATTGATGCCTAATTCAATGGCGAAATCGGAACAACCTTTCACAGCATCGTACAAACGTGCATCTTCACCTTCGTTTTTACAAGGCCACATCCAGTTAGCTGACAAAGAAACAGAAGTCAATCCATCTTTTAAAGGTGCCCATACTAAATTACTAAGCGCTTCTCCGATAGAATTACGCGAACCTGCAACAGGATCAACCAAAGCAGAAACAGGAGAATGACCAATGGAAGTCGCTATCCCTTCTTTTCCTTTATAATCCAATGCCATTACACCAACATTATTCAGTGGCAATTGTAAAGGACCGGCACATTGTTGTTTTGCAACTCTACCACCTACACAACGGTCAACCTTATTCGTTAACCAATCTTTACAAGCAACAGCCTCTAATTGTAAAACTTTATTTAAGTAAGTTGGAATATCATTTACATTGTAGGAAACATCCGCATATTTTCTATCCACCTGTTTATCATTCATGATCGTTTTTGGTGAGCTACCAAAGAAATCACTCAAGGCATAATCCATTGGTTTGATTCCTGTTGTTTTGGATACAAACGTAAAACGGTGATCATTTGTAACATCACCAACAGTGTACATTGGAGAACGCTCACGCTCAGAGATACGTTTTAAGGTATCAATATCATTTTCACCGATCACCAATCCCATGCGCTCTTGCGATTCGTTACCAATAATTTCTTTTGCCGATAAGGTTGGGTCTCCAACAGGTAATTTATCCATATCGATCAATCCACCTGTTGCTTCAACCAATTCGGATAAACAATTTAAATGTCCACCTGCACCATGATCGTGAATAGATACAATAGGATTGTTATCGCTTTCTACCAAGCCACGAATAGCATTGGCAGCACGCTTTTGCATCTCCGGATTAGAACGTTGGATCGCATTCAACTCAATTCCTGAACCAAAAGCACCTGTATCAGCTGATGATACTGCTGCACCACCCATACCGATACGATAATTCTCACCACCAAGAATAACGATCTTATCACCTGCTTTTGGTGTTTTTTTGATCGCTTGATCCAATTTACCATAACCAACACCACCAGCCAACATGATCACTTTATCGAAACCAACTTTACGTTTTGCTTCTTCATGCTCGAATGTAAGAACCGAACCGGAGATCAATGGCTGTCCGAATTTATTTCCAAAGTCGGATGCACCATTCGATGCTTTGATCAAAATATCCATTGGTGTTTGATACAACCACTTACGTTCTGCCATTCCTTTTTCCCAATCTCTGCTGTTATCTAAACGCGAGTAGGCTGTCATGTACACTGCTGTTCCTGCCAATGGCAAAGAACCTTGTCCACCTGCTAAACGATCGCGGATCTCTCCACCTGAACCTGTTGCAGCGCCATTGAATGGCTCTACGGTTGTAGGGAAATTATGTGTTTCCGCTTTTAAAGAGATTACGGATTCAAATTCTTTTTCAGCGTAAAAATCAGGCTTATCGGCCGACTTAGGAGCAAACTGAGTTACTTTCGGTCCTTTGATAAAAGCTACATTGTCTTTGTAAGCAGACACAATTTCATTCGGATGTGTCTCCGATGTTTTACGGATCATCTTAAATAATGAAGTCGGTTTTTCTTCACCATTCACAACAAATGTTCCGTTGAAGATCTTATGACGACAATGTTCTGAATTAGCTTGAGAGAAAGCAAAAATTTCAGAATCTGTTAATTTACGTTTTAGCTTAGCTGACAGATTATTTAGATATTCTACTTCTTCAGCACTTAAAGCCAAACCTTCCTGCTTGTTGTAAGCATCAATATCGGCTATCTCCAAAATGGGTTCAGGCTTGATATTGATGGTATAAATTTCTTGATTTAGCTCTTGGTATTTTTGCGACAACATTGGATCGAAATCATTGAAGTCTGCTGCAACTTTTTCAAACTCTTCAATTCGGATCAAGCCTTCTATTCCCATGTTTTGTGTGATCTCCACAGCATTGGTACTCCATGGTGTTACCATGGCAGCACGCGGACCAACAAATGTTTCTTTGATTGTGGTTTGTTCTATTTTATTAGAACCACCAAACAACCAATTTAATTTTTTGATGTCAGCTGCATTTATTTCTGCTTTTGCCTGAACGGCATATACTCTATTGGAATTGTTTCCGAAGAAATGGATCATACTATGAATAATTAGTAGGGTTATGATTTAGAAAGCGCAAAGTTAAGCTTATTGGGCTAATTCGCCAATGAGAAATAGGGTAATTAATTAACCGATATCAACATCAAAAACCATTGATTTTCAGATACTTTCCGACAAAAAAGCAAGCTATTCACAAAATAAAACAGAAGAAATACTCGCTTCGTGGGTTGTCTTTTTTGTTTTCAAAAACACCATTGAAAGCAAGCTTTCTGGAAGGGATTACTCGCTGCGATCGTGATCCCGAAGCGGGACCTGCGCAGAAGTGAAGCAACCCTTCGGGCATTTTTATTTTTCAGATCCGCTTTAAGAAAGCCTTGCTTTCTTACGCTTTTCTTCAAAATAAAAAACCCACCGAAAACGGTGGGTTACTTCACTTCTGTGCGGAGAGAGAGGGATTCGAACCCTCGATACCCTTGCGAGTATACAAACTTTCCAGGCTTGCTCATTCGACCACTCTGACATCTCTCCGGTCGTTATACTTATAGATCCAATTTAACTTGCTCATTCCCCCGATAGCTATCGGGGCACTCTGACATCTCTCCGGGTAAAATTGGGAGTGCAAATATAATAGATTATTCGATAGATTGAACGTTCCTTTTCTTTTGCTCCAAACGGTAAACAAAAAACAAACTCGATACTACCATAACAATACTTACTATAACATATATAAATTCTCCTTGCTCCATTCCTACTTTATCGGCATCTACGGAAATAACTCCTCTGTTCGCCAGCCATACCAGCAATACAGCCATTCCATTATTCACGAAATGTGCTACAATACTTGGATACAAAGAACCTGACCAAAGGAATAAATATCCCAAATAAGCTCCCATTAACATTCTTGGAACAAAACCATAGAACTGCATGTGAAAAGCACTGAATAAAGCAGCTCCTATCCAAACGGCAACATGTTTATTTTTAAAACATTCGATCAATACTTTTTGCAACATACCTCTAAAGAACAACTCTTCACTCACTGCTGCCATAAAAGCTACCACAAATAAATTAAGCAACAACGACCCTACAGAAGTACCACGGGTAAAAGCATCCGTAAGCTCCATCGCTTTTGCTTCACTATTTTTCATCCAGGTTTCTACTCCCGAAAACATTTCCGGTAAACTCATTTGTTGATTTAGCTCCGACAACCAATTGATCATTGGCATGGCCATTACCATTCCTACAGCAGCCAAAATAATTGTTGAGAACAAAGGCTTTTTAGTTATCCCTAAATAATGAATACGTGGCTTGGTCCAGAATGCTGCAAAAAGCAGTGCAGGAAGAATGAACACCAATATAACACTAACCGCTTGCATCACTTTAAGCATCGTGATCACGCTATCATTATCCATGTTAAATCCCAACTCACCATCACCACCTATCACATTTAAAAAGCCATAGGCCAAAATGTATAAAAAAATAAGCGATAGTTTAAGCCAGGAATGGCGCTCCTTTTCTACTTGTTCCATCTATATGTAATTTTTTGGTAACTTTGCAAAGCTAATGAATACTGTTGAATTCGGATAGAAAATGGTTAAAATAGGTAACATAGAATTAGGCGATTTCCCTTTATTGCTTGCCCCCATGGAGGATGTGAGCGATCCGCCTTTCCGTTATGTCTGCAAACAAAACGGTGCCGACCTTATGTACACCGAATTTATTTCATCAGAAGGATTGATACGTGATGCAGCAAAGAGTGTTCAAAAGCTGGATATCTTCGAATATGAACGTCCGATCGGGATTCAGCTTTTTGGTTCCGATATTGACTCCATGAGGGAAGCCGGAATTATTGCCAATGCTGCGAAACCCGACCTGATCGATATCAATTATGGTTGTCCGGTAAAACAAGTAGCTTGCAAAGGAGCAGGTGCTGCACTTTTGCAGGATATTCCCAAAATGGTACACATGACATCAGAGATCGTGAAGATAGCTGACCGCCCTGTGACCGTAAAAACCCGCTTAGGCTGGGATGATAAAACAAAGAATGTAATGGAAGTTGCGGAGCGTTTGCAAGACATAGGCATTCAAGCCTTGAGTGTACATGGCCGTACCCGCTCTCAAATGTATAAAGGAGAAGC
>JAEUTU010000032.1 GCA_016786925.1 Bacteroidia bacterium | reverse complement strand
GTAGAGTCTTCAATCTCTTCAGGCTTTACCATTTTTGCTGTAAAACGCATTTCCAAACCAAATTTTTTCAATTGATATTCCATCAAAACACCATCGATCATATTGTATGGGTTTGCAAAATTCGGATTTTTGATATCCAACTCATCAGTATAAAAAATATCGAATTCAGTACCAAACTCATCTTTCAACTTCACATGTGCTTTTTTGCAATTATAACCGGCTATCACTTTCATTTCCTTTGTAGGAATGATCTCCATAGCGTACTGTTCATTCTCTTTCTTTATCTCTGCTTCACTTTGAACCAAAGAGAATTTTTTATTTAACAATTTAACCAATTGAGTTAAGCTCTTTTTTTCAGGATTAGAAATGAATGAAGTAGTGAAAAGCCCCATCCCTGCGCTCATTTCAGCAGCAGAATGATTGTTCTTAAATTTGATCGTCATTTTAGAAGGAGCCAAACTAGCCATTGGATTGGCTTCATCTACCACTTTTGCATCGAACTCGATAAGTCCTTCGGAGATGAATTTTTCATCTTTTTGACCACAACTTGCAAGAAATAAAATATATAATGAGCCTAAAAGGAGGCCTAAAATTCGTTTTTTCATTTAAAAAGATTAGAGCAGCTTTTTTAAAACTTACCAAACTTAATAATTTTTTCGATTAAAGTTCTATCTCTATCGATAAATTATTAACATTTGGTCTAACGATTTAATAACCCAAGGTTTTCAGCATCGACTTAAAACTTTGCTCTTTTGCAAATAACCTTGTGGTAATCTCTCCATCTTCGTCTCTATCAATGATCACATGTTTAGGAGCTGGGATCAGACAGTGCTGAATTCCTCCATATCCACCCAACGACTCTTGATAAGCGCCTGTATGGAAAAAGCCGATGTATTGTGGTTCTTTCTGCTTTTCATTACAGATAGGCATATACACCTGGTTCAAATGAGATTCCGCATTGTAATAATCCTCGCTATCGCAAGTTAGACCGCCCAGGTTGACACGCTGATATTCTTTATCCCAATGATTCACGGCCAACAAAATGAATTTTTGTTTGATTCCCCAAGTATCGGGCAAAGTAGTAATAAATGAACTATCGATCATATACCATAACTCATTGTCATTCTGCTTCTTAACATCCACTATCGAATAAAGCGCTGCTCCGCTTTCTCCAACAGTATAACTTCCAAACTCAGTAAAGATATGTGGCTCCTCTACATCTCTTTCATCGCAAATATTCTTGATCTTTTGAATGATCTCATCTGCCATGTAGCTATAATCATAATTAAAGCCTAATGATGTGCGGATAGGGAATCCACCTCCAATATCCAGAGAATCGAGGGTTGGGCATACCTTTTTCAGATCACAATATACGTTGATACACTTTGTTAATTCACTCCAATAGTAAGTAGTGTCTTTGATCCCAGTATTAATAAAGAAGTGCAGCATTTTTAGCTCACACTTATTGCTATCCTTGATATTGGTATTATAATAATCAATGATATCCGCTTCTCTGATACCTAAACGGGACGTATAAAACTCAAATTTGGGCTCCTCATCTGTAGCCACACGTATTCCTACCTTAAATTTCTTTTTACATAGTTTTTCCAATGCAGGTAACTCTTTTTTGTTGTCAAGAATAGGAATAGCATTCACGAATCCATCGTTGATCAACTCACTGATGTATTTCAGGTAAGTTGGTCGCTTGTATCCATTATTGATCACATAGGTTTCTTTAGTGATCCTGCCATTTTTGTATAATTCCCTGATCAAGGGAACATCAAAAGCAGAAGATGTTTCTAAATGAATGTCGTTTTTTAGCGCCTCTTCCAATACAAATTGAAAATGAGAGCTTTTTGTACAATAACAATACGTATATTTGCCTTTATAATCAGCTCTGGCCATTGCCACATTGAATAGCTTTTTAGCTTTTTGAATTTGAGAGCTTATTTTAGGCAAATAGCTAATTTTTAGTGGAGTACCGTATTTTTTAATGATATCCATTAAGGGAATATCATTAAAATAGAGTTCGTCTTCTATTACATTGAAACCATCTTGAGGAAAATCAAAGGTTTGTTCAATTAAATCGCGGTACTTATTATCCATTAGCTAAAAGAATTGATTGATTTATATTATTTTACAAATGTAAGTAACTTACTTTGATATTTTTCATTCAATGTAAGTAATTTAAATATTAACACTTTGTTAAAACTTGAATAAAAAAAGTCTTGACTGAGGAAAAAAACAAAAAAACATGAAAACATTAAAATTCATTGAAGTAAAATCGGAGATAGGAGCAGGTACAAGAGGTGCCAGCATGGGAGTAGATGCTATTAAAGTCGCGGCTTTGGATTACGGAAGCAATATGTTCAAGCATATTGAATCGATTGAAGTAAAAACTGAAAACCAACTCTTATTTGAGGCTTCTAAAACTCCTTATGCAAAAAGAATAAGTGGAGTGTTGGCCATTTATGAACGCTTGGCCAATACAATCTCACAAACCCTTAAAAAGAATCAGGTACCAATTGTATTAGCTGGAGATCATAGTACTGCCGGAGGTACAATTGCCGGTATTAAAATGGCTTATCCAAAAGCCCGTTTGGGTGTTATTTGGATCGATGCACATGCTGATATTCACAGTCCTTACACTACCCCATCCGGAAATCTTCACGGTATGCCGATCGCTGCCTCTTTAAATGAAGATAATACAGCCAATAGAGTCAATAAACCGGACAAGGAAACGATCGACCTATGGAATAAACTTAAAAAAGTAGGTGGAATTTCTCCAAAGATCAATTACAGTGATCTTGTTTACATTGCTGTTCGTGATATGGAACCGGAAGAGACCTATTTACTAAAAAAACACAAAGTAAAGTTATTCACTACCAATGAAGTAAAACGTAATGGGGTGGAAAAGATCGCAAGAGATACACTCGCACACCTCAGCAACTGCACACATATTTATATTTCATTCGATGTGGACAGTATGGATTCATCCATCTCCAAAGGAACCGGGACTCCTGTCAGAAACGGTATTACCGAAAAAGAAGCGGGTAGTTTGTTAGTGCGATTAGTTCAGAACGAAAAAGTATGTTGCTTTGAGATCTGTGAGGTCAATCCAACGCTCGACAGCGAGAATTTAATGGCAGAGAATACATTTGAGATCCTGCAAAAAGTGGTGAGCCAATTTACATTTTAAGAGAACGAGTGGATTTTATGAATATTGAACAAAAATTAGCAGAAAAGACAAAAGATGCCCTTAAAACACTTTACGGGGCAGACATTGAAAAAGTATCTTTTGAAAATACAAACCCCGATTTTGAAGGCGATTACACCCTTGTTGTTTTTCCGTTTTTAAAGATGTCAAAGAAAAAACCGGAAGAAACGGCTAATGATATTGGTGCTTATTTGAAAGAACACTCCAGTGAAATTAGCTCTTTTAATGTAGTAAAAGGGTTCTTAAACCTTGTTATATCTGAGCAGTTTTGGTTAAATTACTTCAAAGAGATAAACGGAAAAACAACCCTGTTAGATGCTCCAAAAGAGAATGCGCCTACCGTTATGGTGGAATATTCTTCACCAAACACCAACAAACCGCTTCACTTAGGGCATGTTAGAAATAACCTTCTTGGATACTCGGTATCTGAAATATTGAAAGCAGCTGGGAATAATGTGGTGAAAGTGAATCTTGTGAATGACAGGGGTATTCACATTTGTAAGAGTATGCTTGCCTGGCAAAAATGGGGAAATGGAGAAACTCCGGAATCATCCAACATCAAAGGGGATCATCTGGTAGGAAAGTATTATGTGGAATTCGACAAACATTACAAAAAAGAAATAGAAGAACTTGTTTCTAAAGGCAAAACAAAGGAAGAAGCAGAAAAGCAAGCTCCATTAATGCTTGAAATACAAGAAATGCTTCGCAACTGGGAAGCCGGAGATAAACCAACCCGTGAGCTTTGGGAAATGATGAATGGATGGGTTTATAAAGGCTTCGCGAGCACCTACAAAATGCTGGGGGTGGATTTTGACAAAACCTATTATGAGAGTAATACCTATTTATTGGGGAAAGACCTGATTGAATATGGCTTAAATAAAGGCGTGTTTAAACGAAGAGCAGATAACTCTGTATATATTGACTTAACAGCTGATGGATTAGATGAAAAGACCTTATTAAGAGCAGACGGCACATCGGTTTATATGACACAAGACTTAGGCACAGCCGTTAAACGTTCGGAAGAGGTTAAGTTCGACAAATTGATCTATACAGTTGGGAATGAGCAGGACTATCACTTTAAAGTTCTTTTCCTTATCCTTAACAAACTAGGTTATGACTGGGCAAAAGGATTATACCACCTTTCGTACGGAATGGTAGAATTACCTCACGGAAAAATGAAATCGAGAGAGGGAACTGTAGTGGATGCGGATGACTTGATGAAGGAGATGATCGATACAGCTAAACAAACAACTCAAGAATTAGGCAAAGCCGATGGTTTGTCCGAGCAGGAGGCTCAAGAACTTTACTCTACAATTGGACTTGGAGCATTAAAGTATTTTATGTTAAAAGTTGATCCGAAGAAAAAGATGCTCTTCAATCCGGCCGAATCAATTGATTTCAATGGTAATACTGCTCCATTCATTCAATTCAACTATGTAAGGATAAAAGCCTTATTAAGAAAAGCAAAAGAAGGGCTCTTGAACTTTAATGACTTGGATGTATTCACACATAATGTCCATATACTGCCAAAAGAAAAAGAATTGATCATCAAATTGTATCAGTTTAATTCTACGATCAAACAAGCAGCAAATGATTATAATCCATCCATCATTGCTAATTATGTATATGATCTGGCAAAAGAATACAGCCAGTATTACCATGACACTCCAATTTTGAAAGAAGAAGAGAAAGATCTTATCTTATTCCGCTTACATTTGTCAAAAACGATTGGATTAACAATTCAAACATCCATGAAGCTATTGGGCATTTCAATGCCTGAAAAAATGTAAGCAATTTACAAAAATAAAAAAGCCCCATTTTCCAATGGGGCTTTTTTGTTAATATCTGTCAGTGATTATTTTGCTCTGATCAAAGATACATATCCGGTGAATTTGTATTCTTTACCATCAGCTCCATCAGCTGTTACAATATAATAATATGTTCCATCAGGAGCAGGTGAGCCATTCTTCGCATTTCCATCCCAACCTAATGACTCATTCGTTACCTCAGACATTTTTAATCCCCATCTGTCATAGATTACCATTTTGAATGTTTTTAATCCTTCAGCCAAAACAGGTTTGAAATAATCATTACTTCCATCACCATTCGGAGTAAACACGTTAGGGATCACTAAATTCGATAATTCATCAACAGTAATGATGATCGTAGCTGTATCCGCGCATCCACTAGCATTAGTAGCAATTAACGTTACAACATAAGAACCGGTTGCAGTATAAGTAGATGAAGGATCAGTAGCGGTAGATGTTTGACCATTACCTAGATCCCATGCATAAGAAACCGCATTTGTACTACCATTTGTAAAATTCACATTCAGTGGCGACAAACCTGTTGTTGGAGTAGCCGTAAATGCAGCATTGATACCATCAACATTTATCGTTTGAGTAGATGTTTGCTGACAAATTCCTTGACCAACAGTGTAGGTTATCGATTGATTTCCAGACAAACCACTTGGATTAAAAATATTTCCAGAAACACCCGGTCCACTCCAAGTTCCACCTGCAGTTCCTGTAACTAAAGTATTTAAATCAATTGGTGCTCCACTTGCACAGATAGAAGGCGGCAAAGTATAAGAAGGATTTCCACTTTGAATAATCACGACATTCATTGTATCAGTATCTCCGCAAGCACCGGATATAGTGTATGTGATAATGTTATTTCCTACAGTAGCCTGATTAGGGCTAAATGCTCCAGTATTCGGATCGGTAATACCTGTACCGCTCCATACTCCACCAGGAGTAGCACCTGAAAGAGTAATACCGATTGCATCAGAACATAATGGACCAGCTTGAGTAATAGTTGCATCAGCATTAGGAGTAACAGTGATTGCATGTGACTCTGTTCCTACGCAAGGAGCTGTACCAACTGTATAAGTAACAGTTATGTTACCCGATAATCCAGCCGGATTGAATGTATTACCACTTACACCCGTTCCAGACCAAGTACCACCGGTAGAACCTGTAATTAAAGTATTTAAATTTACTGAAGCCCCATCAGCACACATTGCAGCAGGTGCTGTCCAATTTGGACTCGCTCCTGGTACTATGTTGATTTGAATAGTATCAGAACCGGCACAAGCACCAGTAACCGCATAAGTGATAACATTTACACCTGTAGAAGCTTGAGAAGGATCGAATGTTCCAAGATTAGCATCAGTGATCCCTGTTCCAGACCATGTACCACCTCCAACATTCGCTACCAAGTTAAATGCAGGAACATTCGAACATGTAGTAGGAACAGAAGTTACATTTGGCGTAACCGTTGAAGATACTGTTACAGTTGCAGTCGTTGTAGCGGTACAACCACCCGGCCCTGTTACGGTCAAAGAAGTTGTATAAGTACCGGCAGCTGGATATGTATTCGTTGGATTTTGAGACGTTGCGTCAACAGAACCATTGTTATCAAAATCCCAGGCCCAGTTCGTAATTGAACCAGCTGAAACAGAAGAACCATCAGTAAACAGAGTTGGAGATCCCACACAAACAGTATTTGATGTAAATGCTGCAACAGGAGAAGGATTACCTGCAACAGTAGTAGTTAGAGTAAACGAACAAGGAGTATTCGGAGGAGTTGTTTGAGTTTGCATATTTACCGTATAAACTCCAGGCTGATTAATAGTAGCAATTTGTGAACTTCCACCGCTGACGATCCCCGGTCCGCTCCAGGTATAAGAACCCAAACCGGCAGGCGCGGTCAATGTCATATTTTGTCCGCCACAAATTGATGCTGCTGATTGTTGAATAGCAGGCAAGTAATTACATTCTGCATCAATGTAAGCATATCCATCATGTGAACCGCCACTTGGAGGCGAGTTATCACAGTCGGCAGTTGTAAACTCAATTGTTACATCTTGGCCAATATAAGGAGTTAAAGGAATCAATACCGTTGTCCAGTTCTTATATTTGATCGACCCGCTAGTAATTAAACCTGTAGAGTTAGTAGCATCGACATCAATAGTTGCACAAGAGATTGGAGTTCCGCCCTGATCATACATTCTCACTCTAAAGTATGGCTGTTCAATAACAACGTGACCTGCATCTTCTAAAACAACAGCATAGTGGTAAACAAAATAAGGTACCCCTGCACTCACTTGAAATGTTTGTTTTAAACGAGCAGAGTTATTTCCACCGCCACCATTATCTCCCAAACGGAATGAAGCACCACCACCACCAGGGAATACACAAGGAATTGCTGTAATATTTGGGTCGTTACCACTGGTCATGATGACATGCTGCCCTGTACCAGAGTTGATCCCTGGATTATCAAAACCAGCTGTTATCGTAGGATCGAGTGGGCTACCATAAGAACCTTCCCAACCTGTTGTAGTTTGCGTCTCAAAATCTCCATTCTGACAAGGCTGTCCCGGCCCGAATGGAATAGGATTGCCGGCTGACTTTACTTTTTTAGCCCCATCTTTTTCAAAATTCAGATATAACTCTTTATACTTTTTTAGCAGAACACCATAGTTTTTCTTCAAATCAGCTTTTGTGATCTTTCCTTCAGCTATGGAAACAGAAATATAACGAACATCCGTTTTCACAAACGGAAGTATATAATTCATAAATTCTTTTTCGATCGATTTGTTCTTAACAACATGTTTTGAAACTGTCGCCATTATCTGATCCAAACTCTTGTACCCCGTTAAACTCTGGGCTTTCTGTCTAATTTCTTGCTTAGTCAATTCATGATGATGCGACACAATAGCACTTTTGTTGTCTTGCGCCAAAGCAAATGAAGTAATAATAACAAATGAAAATAAAGAGTAGATTTTTTTCATTACTAAAATGAGTTTTAAATGTTTATTTGTTATAACAATAATATGCTTTTTTTAAAAAATATCAAAACATTTTTATTTCTAGCCAAAACATTTTTATCAGATACACTCCACAAATATTTACTTTTCAACACAATCAAAAATTTCAGTCTTAAAAAGTAACTTTGGCAGGTATTTCAAAAACATATGTCGAAGAATTATTTGGATGAATTAAACCCTGTTCAAAGACAGGCTGTAGAGTGCACAGAAGGGCCGGAAATGATCATTGCCGGTGCTGGATCAGGCAAAACACGCGTTTTAACATATAGGATCGCTCATTTAATGCAAAAAGGGGTTGATCCTTTCAATATTTTAGCCCTAACATTTACTAATAAAGCAGCAAAAGAGATGAAGGAACGTATCGCCAAAATAGTGGGCGATACGGAAGCTAAAAACCTCTGGATGGGTACTTTTCACTCTGTTTTTGCCAAAATTTTACGTTCGGAAGCCGAAAAAATAGGTTATCCGAATAATTTTACGATCTATGATACAGATGATGCCAAAAGTTTGATAAAAACCATCCTAAAGGAACAAGGCTTGGATGATAAGGCATATAAACCCAGCAGCGTATTAGCAAGGATCTCTGCCGCCAAAAACAACCTGATCTCAGCCCAACAATACCTAAATAATGCTCAGATACAGGAAGAAGATCGCATGGCTGTTAAGCCAAAAATGGGCATTATCTATCAGCAATATGCAAGTCGATGCTTCAAAGCCGGAGCCATGGATTTTGACGACCTTCTTTTCAATACAAATATTTTACTCAGGGATCACCCAGCTGTACTTCATAAATATCAGCATAAATTCAAATACATATTAGTGGATGAGTATCAGGATACCAATTTCTCTCAATATGTGATCGTTAAACAACTGGCTGCTGCCTACCGTAATATTTGTGTGGTGGGTGACGATGCGCAAAGTATCTATGCATTTCGTGGAGCCAATATTCAAAACATTTTGAATTTTGAAAAGGATTATCCTGAATTAAAAGTATTCAAGCTAGAGCAAAACTACCGCTCTACAAAAAACATTGTAGAAGCAGCGAACACCGTCATCTCCAAGAACAAAGAGCAGTTAAAGAAAAATGTGTTCACTACGAATGAAGATGGTGAAAAAATAAAAGTAGTAAGGACAGAAAGCGATAATGCAGAAGGAAATTATGTTGCCAATTCCATTTTTGAGACAAAAATGAATGAGCAGGCGCATAATCGCGATTTTGCCATTTTATACCGTACCAATGCGCAATCCAGAGCTATGGAAGAGGCGCTCAGAAGACAAAATATTCCTTATAAAATATATGGAGGCCTCTCTTTCTACCAACGAAAAGAAATAAAAGATCTTTTGGCCTATTATCGCTTAACGATCAATAATCATGATGAAGAAGCACTCAAACGGATCATCAATTATCCGGCTCGTGGAATTGGCGATACCACTATCGACCGCTTGATCATTGCTGCCAACGATCACGATGTGAGCATTTGGACTGTGATTGAGAACATTAATCAGTTTGAAATTGGATTAAATGCAGGTGCCAAAACTAAAGTGGATGAATTTGCCACTATGATCAAAAGCTTTTCAGCCATGATGGGCACTCATAATGCCTATGATCTTGGACAACACATTGCTGTGCATTCCGGCATTCTACGCGACTTGTATGCCGACAAAACTCCTGAAGGCGTTAGCAGACATGAAAACATTCAGGAATTATTGAACGGATTAAAAGAATTTTCAGAAAGTGAAATTGAGTTAGAAGAAATAGAAAATACGGAGAATACTATTGATCCGGAACCGGTACAAACTTCTTCAAACGATGTAAACAATGGTTTGCTTTTTTCATTTGATGATGAAAAAACAAAGGAGGAAAACACTCCATCCGCTCCTTTAGAAAAAGGTGTTCCTACATTAAATCTATTTATGCAGGATATTGCATTGATGACGGATGCAGACAAAGATGCAAAAACAGAAGAGGAAAAAAACAGAGTGGCATTGATGACCATACATGCTGCCAAAGGACTCGAATTCAAATACGTTTACATTGTTGGCTTAGAAGAAAATCTATTCCCTTCACAAATGAGTTTAAACTCTAGGGCTGACTTAGAAGAAGAGCGCAGACTTTTTTATGTTGCATTGACTCGTGCGGAGAAAAAAGCAACTCTCTCCTTCTCTACTACCCGCTACCGATGGGGAAACCTTATCTATTCGGAACCTAGCCGCTTTATTGAAGAGCTGGATGAACGTTATTTAGATCTTCCTAGTGAAAATAACAACCGGCTGTTTGGCGAAGAAGAAACCAGCTTTAAGCCAAAGATCAACATCGGAAAACCACAACAGCAAACATTTGTACAACGTCCAGTAATGGGTAAAAAGCTGGTAAAAGTAAATGCTGCGAAGAAAACAACCAGTGATTTTGACACAGAAAGTCTAAAAGACCTTCAAGTAGGCATGCAGGTAGAACATGAACGATTCGGAAATGGGAAAGTAATCAATATGGAAGGTGATTTTCCGAATAACAAAGCCACGGTTTTCTTTGAAGGAGTTGGTCAGAAACAATTACTGATTAAATTTGCTAAACTCAGAATAATCGGCTAATCGGTGAACTTATAGCCTACGCCTCTTATCGAATGAAAATATTGGGGCTCGCGCTGATTGGGCTCAAAATATTTTCTAAAAGAAAGAATATAGTTATCGATTGTTCTTGAGGATGGGTATACGTCTGTCCCCCATACCTTGTCCAATATTTCTTCGCGCGATACCACCTCTCCTTTTTTGTCAATAAGTAATTTCAAAAGTGCGATCTCACGCTTGGTGATCTCCCTTTTTTCTCCATTTACACCCTGGATCTCATAGGTAACAAAATTTACCTGATTGTTACCAAAGCTGTAATTATCAAGGATCTTATCTGTAAAAATGACACTTCTCTTGAGAAGGATCTGCACACGCAAAAGTAACTCTTCCAGATTAAAAGGCTTGGTCAGGTAATCATCAGCTCCTAATTTCAGTCCATTGATCCTATCCTCGCTCGAAGCTTTAGCTGTTAAAAAAAGAACAGGAACAGTTGAGTTCTCTTTCCGGATCTCTTCACACACATCAAAACCACTCATTTCAGGCAGCATCACATCCAATATGATCAGATCAAAGGATTGCTTGCGAAACTCTTTAAGCGCATCAATACCGGTTGTAGCGGGAACTACCAAATACGATTCCAGCTCCAAATTCAATTGGATGGTCTTTAATAAATGTTCTTCATCTTCAACTAAAAGAATCTTTCTTTTACTCATATTCGTTGTAAAGTTAATAAAATGCTGAATTTTAAGGAAACAATATTTACTACCTTTGCGTTATCAAATATGAAATGAATATGAATAATCAACATATAAACACAATTCTATCCAATTCAGCAATTGCTTCCGATCTTAAGGCGATCGCTGAAAAGGTATATGCAAATGAACGCATAACATTCGATGAAACCGTATTCCTCTACAATAAAGCCGAATTAGGATATTTAGGCGTACTTGCCAACTATATCAGAGAGCAAAAGAACGGAAACAATGTTTACTTCAACAGAAACTTTCATATTGAACCAACAAACATTTGTGTATTTGATTGTAAGTTTTGCTCTTACTCACGACTACTTAAAAATAAAGAAGAAGGCTGGGAATTATCCGAACAACAAATAATTGATATTGTAAAAAAATACGATGGACAGCCCATTACAGAAGTTCACATTGTTGGTGGCGTACACCCCAAAATGGGCTTGATGTACTTTGCTAATTTGATCAAGAAAGTAAAAGAAATACGACCAGATATCCATGTAAAAGCATTCACGGCTGTTGAATTGGAATACATGTGTCGCAAAGCCAAGGTAAGTTATGAAGAAGGATTGCGTATTCTTAAGGAACACGGTCAGGATTCACTTCCCGGTGGCGGAGCAGAAATTTTTGATGAAGAATTAAGAAAACAAATATGTGAAGATAAATGCACTGCAGCTGAATGGCTTGAAATTCATGAAACCGCTCATAAATTAGGAATGCCATCCAATGCAACAATGCTGTATGGACACATTGAAAAATTTGAACATCGTGTTGATCACATGAACCGTCTTCGCACACTACAAGACAAAACAAAAGGCTTCAACACCTTTATTCCTTTAAAGTTCAGAAACAAAGGAAATCAGATGAGTAACATTCCGGAAGTGAGTGTGGTGGAAGATTTACGCAACTATGCTATTTCAAGGATCTTTATGGATAATTTTAACCATATCAAAGCATATTGGCCAATGATCGGACGAACTACGGCACAATTATCCTTATCGTTTGGAGTGGATGATATTGATGGAACAATTGACGATACCACTAAGATCTATTCGATGGCCGGTGCAGAGGACCAAAATCCTGCCTTAACAACAGAACAACTTATTGAGTTGATCAAACAAGTTGGACGCACACCGATCGAAAGGGACACACTCTACAATGTGATCACCGATTATACCAATTATGATTTTGCAAAAGAAAAGGTAACTGTATAAAAAAAGCCCGGCAAATTGCCGGGCTTTTTTTATTATTTAACTAACAACATTCTCTTTGTTTCGGAGAATATCACTTTATTGTTTTGCTTCAATTCCAGCTTATAGAAATAGCTTCCGTTTGCGTATTTATCAAGATCTGCTAATTCAACAGTATGCTCCCCTGCCGAAACAGCAGCCAAAGAAATAGATTTTACTTTTCTTCCTGTTACATCAAACAATTCTAAAGTAACATCTGATGATTCTGCAATAGAATATTCTATTTGGGTTGAACCACTTGTTGGATTAGGGAAATTTTGTCCTAATGCATTCTCAAACTTATTTGCATCAGTCAAACCAAGTGTAGCCGGACAAATACGATAAATTGCACCAGTTGTTGTGTATCCTCCTTTTAAAGCATACAAACAACCATTACTACCTTGCTTAATATCAGTTAAACCACCTGTTGTAGTAATATCAGCAAAAGTAACTTTACTCGTCACGATATCATAAGCAGGTGCATTTCCCATTGTAAGATCGTATATTCTTCCATAATCGTTATCTACCACTAAGATATGATTATCAAATTCCGGCATTACATTCCCTGAATAATACACACAACCGGAAACTGCAGGCAATGGCGTTCCCCACTCAGCAATCGGATTTACCACACCCGGTTTATTACAAGGGCTGGTAGTGGAGCCATATAAATAATTCCCTTCACAACTGATCCAACCATAGTTAGCTCCTTTATGAATAATATTGAATTCATCCCATGTATTATAACCATTCTCACTCACATACATACTATCTGTAACAGGATTGAAGCACATACCAAATGTGTTTCTATGTCCATAACTCCAAATACGATCATCATTTCCTGTAGCAGGATTACCATCATCATAATACGGGTTATCAGTTGGAATAGAGCCATCAGTATTTATGCGAAGAATCTTTCCGTATGGATTATTTCTTTTTCTGGCATAATTCGTTGATGTATCATTAGCAAGAGTTTGTCCTTGCGCCAGATCACCAATCTCTACATACAGTTTTGTAGGCTCCGAAGGACGGAATTTGATGATCCCGCCAAAGTGATTTCCTGCATAAACATTTGATGTCGCATATTGATGATCAAAGATCAATGTGGGATTTGTGCCAACATTTGCATTTTCTGTAAAGCGAACAATACGGATACGAAAATCTGTTTGCGCTGTATTTCTGTACGTATAGTAAGCATATACATAGTGATTATTCATAAAATCAGGATCTACTGCAATTCCTAACAAACCTCTCTCGAAATCAGAATCAACAACACTTGTAAGATCATAAAAATTCCCCAGAGAAGCGCCTGCAGCAGAATAGATTTTAATGAAAGCGTTGGCAGCAGGAAAAGCATTATCGCCCTTTTGAGTCACCAAATATCTACCATCCGGCAGCCAATCAAATGCAACGGGATAGCGAATACCACTCACAATAGTTGTTTGAGTATAGTTAGTTGGAAGAGTTTGTGCATCAACAGTATATCCAATAGATAAACCTGCAAAAATGGATAATAGTATTTTTTTCATTTTGTTAATTTTAGAGAAAAACAAATATAGTAAATTCGACATATAGTCACCTAATTTAATCCATTAGTTTTCTATCTTTGAGCAATGAATACGGCCTATTTAATTTTAGGGGGAAACCAAGGAGATCGTCTAAAAAATCTCAATGAAGCCAATAGTTTGATCGCTTCCGAAGTCGGTCCGATCTCTAAATATTCAAAAATTTATGTCACTGCTGCATGGGGAAATGAGGGCTTGTCCGACTTTTATAATCAGGCCGTTTGTATCAAAACTCCTCTCTCAGCAACCGAATTATTGGATATATTACTGGAAATTGAAAAAAAATTAGGCAGGACACGGGGGACAGAAAAATGGCAAGCAAGAACAATAGATATTGATATACTATTTTATAATAACGAGATCATTGATCAAAAAAATTTGATCATCCCCCATCCATTCTTACAGGAAAGACGCTTTGTTCTTGTCCCTTTATCTGAGATAGCAAACGATCTAATGCATCCTATTTTGAATAAAGATATCAAAACATTACTGATTGAATGTAATGACAAACTAGATGTTAGACCTTTGGATTAAATGAATGCAGAGCCATTATACAAGTTCATTGCAATAGAAGGCAATATTGGTGCAGGAAAAACTACTTTTGCTACCCAATTGGCATCTGATACAAATTCAAAACTTATATTGGAACAATTTGCAGATAACCCTTTTTTACCTAAGTTTTACGAAGATCCTGAAAAGCATGCATTTCCTCTAGAATTGTCATTTTTAGCTGAAAGGTATCACCAACTTAAGAATGAACTCGGCACGTCCGATCTATTCCAACCTAATATTGTATCTGATTATTATTTCCTGAAATGCTTGATCTTTGCTAAAGCCAACCTAAAAGGTGATGAGTTTGACCTTTACACTAAACTCTTTCACATTATCAATGACGCTCTTCCGAAACCGGATCTATTCGTTTTTTTGTTCCATTCCATTGAACGATTGCAAGAAAATATCAAAAAAAGAGGGCGAACCTATGAACAAAACATCTCCAATGAATACCTTCAAAAGGTTCAAAACACCTATTTTGACTTCATCAAACAACTTCAGAATCAACGGATACTGATAATCGATGTGAATAACATTGATTTTGTAAATGACAAAAATGATTACATAAAATTAATTTCCTCATTACAACAACCTTATCAGTTGGGAATAACACGTATTTCTCTCTAATTAGAATATATTTTCAAAATACCCTTCCAAAAACTTTCATAATATCAAAAAATAGTTATTTTTGCATCTTAATAAGTATAAGTAATTAACTCTTTAAATTAGACTAACAAACAAAACAATGAAAAAGCAATCTTTACAAACATTAGGTTTGGCATTTGTTGCAGTTGTAGGACTTACAGCTTGTAATGGACTAGGCAAATTGGTAAAAAATGCCGACAAAATCACCTACAAAGTAACACCTGACCCTGTTGAAATGCACGGAGATAGCATAGCTACAGTTAGTATTTCCGGTACATACCCAGCTAAATTATTCCCTAAAAAAGCTGTTGTAACCGTTACACCTGTTTTAAAATACAACGGTGGTGAAAAGGCTTTAAAACCTGTTACATTAATCGGTGAAAAAGTGGAAGGAACTAATGGTCAAAAGATTGCATACAAAGCAGGCGGAAATTTCTCTCATACTACTGATAAAGTAGCTTATACACCTGAAATGAAAACTGCAACATTGGAATTAAGAGCAACCGGTGCTGTTAAATCTAAATCGAAAGAATTGCCAGCTAAAAAAGTAGCTGATGGAACTATGGTTACATCTTTACTTGTAAAAGCTGACGATAAAGCGATCATCGGAAAGGACAACTTCCAAAAGATCGTTCCTCAAACAACAAATACAAACATTTTCTTTACTATCAATCAATCACAAGTGCGTGGTTCTGAAATGACTAGTGCAGAAAATAAAGCATTCAAAGAATATGTAACAAAAGCTGTTGCTAATCCGAATGTTGTTTTCAAAAGCATGAACGTTTCTGCTTACGCTTCTCCGGATGGAGAATTGAGCCGCAATGCTGATCTTGCTGAAAATCGTGCTAAAGAAGCTACAAAAGCAATGATGTCTATGTTCAAAGACAAAAAGACAAAAGTTGACACTGCTTCTAAAGAAGGTTTCTACAATAAAGTTACTACTGCTGAAGACTGGGATGGATTCAAAAAAGCAATGGAGGCTTCTTCAATTGCCGACAAAGATTTGATATTACGTGTTTTAACAATGTATCCTGATGGTGAAGTTCGTGAGAAAGAGATCAAAAATCTTTCTAAAACTTACACAGAGGTTGCTGATCAGATCTTACCAAAATTACGTAGAGCTGCTTTAACATTGAATACAGACTTGAAGAGCCGTACAGATGAGCAGATCATGGCTTTAGCTAAATCTACTTATGACAGCTTGTCAGTTGAAGAAATTCTTTACGCTGCAACATTAACAAACGATATCAACGAAAAATTAGACATCTACAAAAAAGCAGAGACTAAATACGGTTCTGACTGGAGAACATCAAACAACGTTGGTTACATCTATTTGATGCAAAAC
>JAEUTU010000062.1 GCA_016786925.1 Bacteroidia bacterium | reverse complement strand
ATCATTCACACCATCACCATTCGGAGAAAAACCTGTTGGCATAAAATACGTGTAGATATTCGTTACCGTTACTGTTACCGTATCTGAATCGGTACAGCCATCAGGACTTGTATAGGTTACATAATAATCCTGCGTTTGAGCAGGTGATACCAAAGCTGATACACAGGTCTCACATAAGATATTTACATTCGGCCCCCAGGAGTATGTTCCATCTGCAGGAGATGCCGACAAATACGTTTGTTCGCATGCATTGATCGATGTATTACCTGAGATCGTTACTTGAACCGGAGCTCCTACTGTGATATAACCTGTTTGTGTCAACGTATCCGAACCATCTGCATTGGTTGCGATCAAGGTCACCGTATAACTTCCGTTGGCTGAATAACAAATGTTCGTTGGATTTTGAGCCGTTGAGCTGGATGGACTCGCGCCCGGGAAGCTCCAACTCCAGCTCGTTGGATTACCTGTACTTAAATCTGTAAAGTTCACACAACCCGGCTGACACAAGATCGTTTGGTTCGCTGTAAAATTGGCTGTTGGCTGGCTACAAGTGTTTACTGTTACTGTTGCACTGTTGCTTGTTGCTGTGGTTGGACTTGCACATGGTGAATTGCTGGTCATGATCACTGTTACCACATCACCATTGTTCAATGTACTACTTGTAAAGGTGGCTGAGTTCGTGCCTGCATTCGTTCCATTTACTTGCCATTGATAGGTTGGTGTTGTTCCACCATTGGTTGGAGTAGCTGTGAATGTGGCTGCATCGCCTGTACAGATCACTGCTGCGGCAGGACTGATACTGACACTTGGAACTACACTCGTTTGAACCGTGATATTAATTGAATTACTCGTTGCAGGAGAACCTGTTGCACAGCTGGAGCTGCTGGTCATAATTACCGTTACTACATCGCCATTCGCTAATGTAGTACTTGTAAATGTTGCAGCGTTGGTTCCTGCATTCGTTCCATTCACCTGCCATTGATATGTTGGTGTAGCACCTCCATTGGTTGGAGTAGCTGTAAAGGTCACCGGATCACCTGAACAGATCGTAGTGGTGCTCGCTGCTATCGATACCGATGCGGCTACACTACTTTGAACGGTGATCGTTATTGAATTACTTGTTGCTGTGGCAGGACTTGCACAACCAGAGCTACTGGTCATGATCACCGTTACCACATCACCATTGGCTAATGTACTGCTGGTGAATGTATCGGAGTTGGTTCCTGCATTCGTACCATTAACCTGCCATTGGTAACTTGGAGTGCTACCTCCATTGGTTGGTGTGGCGGTAAACGTTACTGCATCACCGGCACAGATCGTTGTGCCCGTTGATACAATACTTACCGATGGTGTTACTGAACTTGTTACGGTCATCGTTACCGTATTGCTGGTTGCTGTTGCTGGACTTGCACAGGCTGCATTGCTGGTCATAATTACTGTTACCACATCACCATTTGCTAATGTGGTGCTTGTAAATGTTGCTGAGTTTGTTCCCGCATTTGTTCCGTTCACTTGCCATTGATAGCTTGGTGCTGCACCACCATTCGTTGGGGTGGCTGTAAATGTTACGGATGTTCCTGAACAAATTGTTGTGGAACTTGCGGAGATCGATACCGATGGAGTTACGGATGAGTTCACGGTGATGTTGACCGAATTAGAAGTTGCAGTAGCTGGTGAAGCACAACTCAAATTAGAGGTCAGGATCACTGTTACTACATCACCATTTGCTAATGTGGTGCTTGTAAATGTATCTGAATTCGTACCGGCATTTGTTCCATTCACTTGCCATTGATAAACAGGCGTAGAACCACCATTGGTTGGTGTAGCAGTAAATGTGACAGAAGTTCCAGAGCATATCGTTGTTGCACTCGCAGCAATAGAAACGGAAGGAGCAACGGATGCTCCAACAGACATTGTTATAGAATTAGATGTGGCTGTTGCAGGAGAAGCACAAGCATCGCTTGATGTTAAGATCACTGTTACTACATCACCATTATTTAAAGTTGTCGTAGTAAATGTAGCCGAGTTCGTTCCAACATTCCCTCCATTCACTTGCCATTGATAAGATGGTAAAGAGCCACCATTTGTTGGAGTAGCAGTAAACGTTACAGAAGCACCTGCACAAATTGTTGTGGCACTTGCTGCTATAGAAACAGATGGTACCAGAGTCGTATTCACCGTCATCGTAACAGAGTTGGATGTTGCGGTAGCCGGACTTGCACATGCAGCATTCGATGTAAGGATAACCGTTACAACATCACCATTATTTAAACCGGAAGAAGTAAAAGTAGTAGCATTTGTTCCAACATTACTTCCATTTACTTGCCATTGATAACTTGGTGTAGTCCCTCCATTTGTTGGTGTAGCAGTGAATGTTACAGAAGCGCCTGTACAAATAGCTGTAGCACTTGCAACAATTGAAACTGCAGGAGTCACCACAGGATTCACGGTCATAGAAACACTATTCGATGTTGCTGAAGCAGGTGAAGCACAAGCATTACTTGATGTCATGATCACGGTAATAGCATCTCCATTATTTAAAGTGGAAGAAGTAAATGTAGATGAATTTGCACCAACATTGCTTCCATTTACTTGCCATTGATAAGTAGGGGTTCCACCATTGGTTGGAGTGGCTGTAAATGTGACAGAAGAACCGGAACAAATTGTTGAAGCAGAAGCTGCAATTGAAACCGAAGGCACAACTGATGAGTTAACAGTCATCACAGTCGAGTTGGATGTAGCAGGAGACCCAGTAGCACAAGTAGAACTAGAGGTCATGATCACAGTAACAGTTTGTCCATTCGTTAATGTCGTAGATGTAAATGTAGGAGAGTTAGTTCCAACATTGCTTCCATTCACTTGCCACTGATAACTCGGTGTTGCACCACCATTCGTTGGAGTAGCTGTAAACGTAACAGAGTTACCTGAACAGATGGTTGTAGCAGAAGCTGCAACAGAAACCGAAGCTGCACCTGCAGCATTTACAGTCATAGTAACACTGTTAGATGTTGCAGGAGAACCACTCGCACAACCCAAGCTGGATGTCATGATCACAGTCACCACATCACCATTGTTCAAGGTAGTAGATGTAAAAGTAGATGAATTCGTTCCTACATTTCCTCCATTCACTTGCCATTGATAAGTAGGAGTTCCACCATTTGTTGGTGTAGCGGTAAACGTTACTGATTGTCCGGTACAAATTGTTGTGGCACTTGCTGCAACAGATACTGAAGCTGGAACAGATCCTGTCACTGTAACAACAACAGGAATACGATAAGTACCTGGACAAGTTCCAACATAATAGGTTGTTGTTGCACCTAAAACAGGTGTAGTAAATGAAGTACCTGTACCAACAGGATTACCTCCTGTTTGAGTAGTGTACCAGTTATAAGTAATAGGTGAAGGGACAGTTCCTGATGACGTAACAGTTAATGTTGCTGTATTACCTGAACAAATAGTAACATCAGAAGCGGCTATTGTAAAATTCGTAATTGTTTGATTAGACAAACCGGCACCACCACGAGTAGCTCCGTTGGGAGGAAATTCTGATAGCTGATTAGCATTGGTTGTTCCATTCATACCACCCGTTACCGTTTGAACGATTGCACCATTTGAAACAGCAATATATCCACCACCACCGCCACCACCGGGACCTTCTGTCTCAGATGTCGTTGCATTATTAATTGTTTGTGATCCACCGGTACCACCCGTTGCGCTGGCACTTATTCCTGAGATTGCGCCAACAGCATTCAACACAATGGTTCCACCACCACCACCACCACCGGCACCATCCGCACCAGATCCTCCTCCATTTGCACCATTGGCTGTTACACTTCCCGTTCCTGAAACAGTTCCATAGCACATTAAATATACTAATCCACCTCCCCGTCCACCATTACCGGCTGAACTATTATTTCTATCACCGGCACCACCACCGCCACCGATGAATAATTTTCCTGTTGAATAATCTAAAGGGCGACCGCCCCATCCACCATTATTTGTTCGATAATCGCCACCCCAAGCATTTGTTGCTCCCGATTGAAATGGTCTCGGACCAACCACCAAGGCATCGGCATTCTGGTCAGAAAATGAATACCCCCCTCTACCACCACCAGAGGATACATGGGTTGAAAAACCTGCACTTTCTAAATTCCATGCTGTAGCCCAACTTGCTGTTGAAATATCAGGATTTCCTTCACCATCCCATGGAGTAGCGGGATTGCCTGCATTGGCACCACCACCGCCACCTGAGTTATGAGCATCGCCACCACCACCGGCATTACCGGCTGCACCACGGCAATATCTGCCACCGAAAACATTGTAATCGGCCTGATAACCAAATATCCCCTCACCTTTTTCAGAACCTTCGTTGTTATTATTTCTGGCAACTTGTCCGCCACCCAAACCGGAATTATTATCACCTGTTACAGAGCCTCCTCTAAAACCCAAGGAGTTGGCTGTTATACCTCCGGCATTATTGATCGTTACATTTCCTAAAACTTCAATTGCAACAACACCACCTGTGTTACCTGTAGCAGCCCATGCTTGCCCTGAGATTGTTCCTGCACCTGATAATGTTAATGCAGCATAACGCGGAACGCGGATAACTTGTGTCCGTCCTGATGTAGTATAACCATAAGTCAAACCACAAACTAATTCTATACTTGTTGTACTAGGAACACTTTTTACTTCAGCAAACTCATAGTTCCCACAGTTGTTGTAACCGGTAACAACGCCCCATGTCTTATCGTTAGGAAAGCCATAAAACTCGCCACTTCCAGCAGGAAATTCCGCAGAGAACGTAGAGGAAGAACTAGCTCCTTGCATCTGAATGATCATTATAAGATCACCCGCAGCAAGGCTATTTCCTGCACCAAATCGGCTATTCGCATTCAAGCCACTGGCAGCAACACTAATTGTGGTTGCTCCCACAGCAGCATCTGCAGTTAAAGTTGTATATTCATTTACAATAGTATTAGCAGCTGAGATGGTAGGTGTACCATCAATTCCTCTTTGCGCTAAAGCGTCAAGCGAAACAATAGATATAATTGCTAAAACGAAATAATTGATGTTCTTCATTTTCAATAGAATTTGTGATAAAAAAACACGACAATGTAGGATTTAAAAACGATTTTTCCAATCCACAAAAAAGATTTAACTCACTAATAATCAGACGCTAATTTCTTTGAAAGGGTTGCGTGGGGTCCATTCACTTGGCTTTAAATAGTCAATAAATGGTTTTATGATTCGATTAGACAAGGGGTTGCGATGACGAATATAGCAAGTAAGCTCATGTGCTTCTGCCCCCACATTACTTTTTATTTCAGATGCAGTACGACCTAAATGAAGCTCCTGTACCTGATGATATATCGCTTCGTGAACATAATCATAGAGTATATTCTGATACAATTCTAATTCTTTATTTTGGTCATAATCAAGTCCGATAAAATGTGCTTCTATTGAAGTATTAAGCACAAATGAGGTTCTAAAAGCAAGCAATTTTCCTTGAAAATAATACCCAACAAAATTGAATTTATCTCCCAATACTTTTTTCATATTTTCGAAATAGCCCGGTTCAAGTGTAGCCATTCTGAATTTGGCTTTTAAATGCACATTCAGATATAATCGATCGATCTCTTTTGCCGATTTTTTGATCTCTTCATGTGTTAACGATCGTCTTTCAACATCTGCACTTTTTTTGATGATCGACTTTGCTCGGCTACGATATTTTTTACTCATAGCATTCAGATACGCATCGAAGGTTTGCCATTTGATCGCAACGATCATATTGGGCTCCACTAGAAAATCATGGTATTTAAACTCTTCTAACTCTTTCGTATATGATAAAGAATCACGATAAAAATCTTTCACAAGCACAGCAGCGATCTTTCCTCTAAGTTTTTCAGATCTACTGATCCGGTAGATCACATCCGCCAATGCGTCCAATGCTTCGCTTCTATTAACCCCGGGAATAGTTGCAAAACCATGTTCGCCACTGATACAAGCATTTCCACAGATCAGTAAACGCATATTAAAATGATCGGCACTCCGCAACAAATGCGACTTAATATGCTTCTTTATATAATCAGCCACACAACAGCCATCACCATCGCGCTGCTCCATGATACTTCCAAAACTCTCGGAAGAAAAATCGATCACCTGAAAATAAGCTAGGGCTACCGGCTTTTTATTTTCATAGATCAAAGCATAATGAAATCGAACATTTTTAGGTGGATTATTCTCAAAAACACTCAAATAGTCCAATTGCAAAAACTCACTTCCATATTGCGCAACCTCCAGCCAATGCTCTCTATTGATCATTGAAACAGAATCGTATATAGCAAAAGCAAAGTTCGATGGTTGTTTTCGAACCACCGAACTTTTCTTATTAGGAATTTTATTGCAAGAGATCAACATATAAACTAAACAATTAGTTCTTCGTTTGGTTCATTTCGGCCAACATTAACTCCTTGATATATTTCACAGGTGCACTTCCATAACTTAAAAACTTTTCATGAAAAGCTTTTAGATTAAACTTATCGCCCTGCATTTTCTTTAACTCTTCTCTAAAATCATATATCTCGGTATATCCCGTAAAATAAGAGCACAACTGAACTTGTGTCAAAGAAACTCTTTTCCATTTTCCTTCAGCTTCTGCTTGCTGCTGAAATGCTTCATTCACTAATAAATTGAGTGCATCCTCTTTACTCATATCTTTCGTATGAACACTGTAATCAAGAATGGTATTGCAAGTGGCGCGTAAGTTCCATTTATAGTACATCAACCACATTTCATCTTCATTTTTCCCATACCCGCTTTCCAACATCATTCGCTCCGTATAAACAGCCCAGCCTTCGATCATGGCTCCATTTCCGAAAAGCGCTTTGATCAAACTTGGCGACTGATTACTATATACCAATTGTGTGTAATGTCCGGGAATAGCTTCATGAATATTCAGGATCTGTAAAATATAGTGATTGTATTCTCTCAAGTAGCTTTCCGCACGCTCTTTATCCCAACCATTCAAACTACCTACATTATAGTAAGTATTCCCATTTTTATCGTATGGACCGGGAGCCGAAATAGACGCACCTGCCACACCTGCCATGTAATCAGGTTCTTTTCTAACTACCAATGGTTTAGAAGGATCAATATAAATGAGGTCTTTTTCTTTAATATAAGAAACAAGTGCAGGAATCTGTTTTTCGATCTCAGACTGAAATTCTTCCGGTTTCACATGTTTTACAGAAATTTTATCGATCACTTGTTTTATCAGCACTAATTTATCCGAAGGCTTCTCTGCCTTATCCATATATTTTACCCAAAGCTTATCTGCCAAAACAAACATTTTCTCATGCAACTCTTTTTTATGGGAAATAGCCTTTTCGTAGATCTGATCAGCAGAATAGCCACTTTGAATATCATATTCAAATTTTTGAGCATACAATTCTTTCCCTAAGCGAAAACTTCTAGGCGTTTTATTTTCTAACTTTTTTAGCCATTCTGCATAATCTTTAATAGCTGCTATTGCTTCTTGCGCTCTTGCCTCCATCGCCTGCTTTTCATGCTCCCCAAAACGAACCTTATTTAATGCTTCGTGAAGATCTTTTTCAAAAACAGACATACCGCCTAAATTCTGATCGATCGCTAACTGAGTATGCTCTAAGGTTGGATTTTTTATATTCTCTTTAGCAGCGGAATAATAAGCAGGAATGTTTTGCATCTTTAGATAAAAATTACGCAAACGAACATCTAATGAATCATAATTACCATTCAGCATCTCAGCAAAAGCACCACAAACATTATAATCAGAAGGATTCCACTCAAATGATCTCATTGAATTGATCGACCACTCAATTGATTTCAACTGATTCTCGATCATGAAATAATCAGTTTTATTATTATCCGACAAACCTTTCAGATCATAGGCTTTAAGAGAATCTAAATTCGCTTTAGCAAAAGCAAGTTCTTTTGCGCGGGCATCAGCTGTAGGAACAACTAAAACACTATCATATTTATGATATCCCTGAGAACTGGCCCAACCTGGATATACCTTCCAAAGCTCTTCAATAAACTGTCCTTTGTATCTTTCAAACTGAGGATCCATATTCACAACGTTTGACTGATTATCATTCTTTGCAGCATCCCCGCATCCTATTACTGCAAGTAATAACATGGGAACAAAAATTATCTTTTTCATATTGATTTTATTTGAGCCCTAAATTACAGAAATAACAAGGAATCCAAAAAAATTATACACTATTTAACATTTATGAAATAGCAAGTAAAATAACTATATTTGTTACAGATCACTTATCCCTGATTTATGCAAAAAAGAAACCTTTTTCTTGTCGTTTTATTATTATTGACATACCTAACAAAGTCTTATGGACAATCACCCAGCACCGGCTTTTTATCAATGGATGGACTTGTATATGGCTACGATTACAACCCTTCTAAAAAAATATTAAAAAAGGACAAACAGATCAAAATCGAAGGTGTTTTGGACTTTGTTACCATAAAAGTACTCGAAAAAGGGAAAGTCATTGAAACTACTACAACCAGCACAAATGGACTATTTTCTTTCAAAATAAAAATTGGTTCTAATTACATCATTGAATTATCTAAAAACGGTTATTCACCTATATCTCTTGCAATTGATCTGAATAATATTCCAACCGAAATGGTCAACCAAGGACTTATTTTCAAAGGAGCAGAATTAATCCTAAATCGTTTTCAACCCAAAAGCAGTGACCAGATCAGTCAGCCATATGGAAGATTATTCTATAATAATCAAAAAGGAGAAATGGATTTTGAAGCAGCTAAGTTTGTCTCTAAAAACCAAAAGGAATATATAAGCAACCCTGTATCGCTTATGCTGCGATCGGTTGAAAAGAATGAGAATTCAAACTTACTTATAACAACACCCAATCCAACATTAAAACCTTTAGCAAAAACAGGAAAAATCGTAGCACCAATTAAAACAGAAGCTGTAATAGAAACGGCTGCCATCAATACTGAGATCAAAAAAACAAATCCTATCTATGATACAGTAAGCAATTTTTACCATGTTTTAAAAGCTAAACAGTCCGGAAAAATAACGGAGCAGGATATTCAATCCCTTCAAGGACGAATTGCAGAAGCTAAAAGACAATTGGAAAAGGATCGGCTAAATGCCAATACACCCGAGGATAGTTTACTGATTTCTCAAACAGAGATCTTACTCAACTCGCTTGAAACGGAATTAGAAAGTGCAAAAAAACAAATTGCATATCAGGAAGAAAAGATCTCCTCACAAAAGAAAATGCTCTACTTAAGCATTGCCTGTGTGATACTATTATTAGGATTTTTAGGATTTATCTTCAAATATAACAGAGAAAAGAAGAAAACTTATCTTATACTAAAAGACAAAAATAAAAAGATCACCGACAGTATTAATTATGCACAACGGATACAAGAATCAGTCCTTCCTTCTGAAACAGAAATAAGAACGTTCCTTCCAAAATCATTTATCTTTTTTCAACCTAGAGATATCGTTAGCGGAGATTTTTATTGGCTTTCCAATATTAAAAACAAAACGGTCATTGCTTGCGTTGATTGTACGGGACATGGAGTCCCCGGAGCCTTTATGTCATTGATCGGCAATACACTTTTAAACGAAATCGTAAACGAGAAAGAAACAACTGATGCAGCTTCTGTATTAAAACAACTCAACAATCAAGTTTTAAAAGTCCTACATCAAAACACCGAAAATGCACAGAACAAAGATGGAATGGAAATGGGATTATGTGTCATCAATCACTCAACAAATGAGTTAGAATATGCAGGAGCAATGAACCCCATGTATGTTGTTAAAGACAACACCATATCAGTGATCAAGCCCGACATTAAAGGAATTGGTGGCGACCTTAACTCCAATAAAGAAACTGAATTTACTAACCATGTCATTCCAATACAAACCGGAATGAGTGTATACATGTTCACAGATGGATATATGGATCAATTTGGAGGTCCGGAAAATAAAAAATTCAACATCTCTAATTTCAAAAAAATGTTGCTCGAGATACAATCACTATCAATGAGCGAACAAAAGAAAGTTGTAGCTGAAACTATAAAAAAGTGGCAAGGCGATCAAAGACAGATCGATGATATGCTTGTAATAGGAATAGCGTTTTAACTAAAGGATTTGAAATTCAAAAGGGATATTGGTCATCGACTGGAATTCTAACCCTTTGATCTCCATCAGATCATCATCCGCTGCATAACACCAAATAACTTTTGCAGATTTTCCAGACCGAATGATCTGTTCAAAAGCTGATATTAATTCCAATATTTGCTTTACAGAACTTGAGTTGAAATAATCTAAGGATACTGTCAATATAGAATTTTCATTAGGTGATTTAGAATAATCATTTAGCCATTGAATGATCGGACTATAAAAAGCGAAAGCATCCTCGGGCAGCGATCGTCCTGACAAACGGAATTCATTCGTTGATCTATCAAAAATCACTTCGGGGCTATCATCAGTTGCTTTTATCTTTATGCTATTTTCCATATCAGGTTACAATACTTAATGTATAAAACGACATTGAATCATCAACATCATTAAATGAATACTCTACCTTTTTATTGCTGTATCTGCAAAGTTCTATTAATCCAATTCCCGCATTTCCACGCTCACTTGGTTCTTTTTTCATTAAAACAGACTTATATAACTCCTTTAGTTCATCCTGATTAAGATTCACTATACTCTCCAGACGATCTCTCAAAGATACAACATCTTCTTTCTTTACATAATTACCGGATGTTAAAACATATCTATTGTCTTTTTTTGAAACAATAAATATCCCCTCACGCTCTCCATTAACAACGAGTCCGTGCTTGCTTATATTCTGTAATAATTCCACAAGCATATACATGGCCTTCTTTTTACTTCCTGAAAAATTGGTCTGAATACGTAAATCATTTTCTAACAAACCGATCAAAGGGATGATCGTTTCTTGAGAAAAATCTCCTTTTCTTAAAAAAACGATCTGCTCATCTATCATTTTATGATATAACTCTTTTGTATCCGTAATAGGCAAAACAGTAGCGTCACTTTTGTGAGTATCATTGAGCTCTTTATCGGATGCATCAAAATGAACCTGCATAAAAAAGATAGAATGATAGTAGTTGATGTGTTCAAAAGAAAAATCAATTGGAGAGCCTGACTTCCTCGCCATTTCAATTAAACCCAAACCACCTCCACCTTTTTCTGAGATTTGGTCGTGAGCAAGAGAATTGAGATACAACGCTTTTAACTCCTCTGAAGAAAGCGTATTTATCGTATTAAGTTTTGCCTCTAATCCATCCTTCTTTTCATTTGAAATTAAATTAGAAGAAGAAATGTAATGTGATAAACAATGATTTCTGAGTACGAAAACGGTAGGTTTATTATTCGTAGAGTTAAGCACCTCCGGCTCATCAGAATGGCGTATAACATTCTGAAAGCACTCTGCAATTAAAAAGGATAATCGTTTTTTCAACTTTTGCGACTCCTGAACACTTGTTTCATTTGAACGCATAAGTATCTCGGTAAGTTCATCATCAAAAGACCCCATATAAGCCAGACAAAAACGATCTTTCCTAAACTGATTGAAAAAATGATATGCAGTATTCTTTCCCATAAATATGATGAAGGTAAATATAATCATTTTAATTTCTTTTTTGAATATAACAATCTAAAAACCCATTTGTCAGCATTTTTACCCACTTATCATTTTAAATGATCGAAGCCCGATTATTTCTTATTTTTGATACTAAATAACTTATAATCAAGAGAAACTCATGATAAAAAAGATCATACCGGTAATCTTAATAGGAACTTTGATTGCCTGCAATAATGAAGAAAAGGGAAGCGACCAAAATAAGCTACAATACCCTGCTACCCGCAAGGTGGATAGCACAGATGTTTATTTTGGGAATAAAATAGCGGATCCATACCGCTGGCTAGAAGATGATCGTTCTGCAGAAACTGGTGAATGGGTAAAAGCTCAAAACAAGGTTACATTCGATTATTTAGCTACAATCCCTTTTAGAGACAAAGTAAAAAATCGTTTGACTCAAATATGGAACTTTGAAAAAAGAACAGCGCCTTTTAAAAAAGGAAACAAATATTTTTTCTATAAAAATGATGGGATCCAAAACCAAAGTGTATTGTATGTTCAAGAAGGACTAAGTGGCACTCCGAAAGTTCTATTGGACCCTAACGCACTTGCATCGGATGGTACGGTTTCATTAGGTGGACTGTCGATTAGCAAGGATGGTAAATATTTAGGGTATAGCATTAATCGTGCGGGTAGCGATTGGAGTGAAATTTATGTAATGGAAATTGAGTCGGGAAAGAAACTTTCCGATGAAATAAAATGGGTTAAGTTTTCTGATATTGCCTGGAAGGGAGATGGATTTTACTATAGTGCGTATGACGCACCTACAACAGGCAGTGAATTATCGAATAAAAACGAATATCATAAAATTTTCTTCCACAAATTAGGTGAAGGACAAAGCAAAGATGCTTTGATATATGAAGACAAAGAACATCCTTTACGAAACTTCTCAGCTTCAATAACTGAAGATCAAAATCTTCTTTTATTATATGGCAGTGAGTCGACAAGCGGAACTTCATTAGCTGTTAAAGATCTGCGAAAACCGAATTCGCCATTTGTTTGGCTGGTAAAAAATTTCGAGAACAATTATGGAGTTGTGCACAATGAAGGAAATAAATTATTTGTAATAACCGACAAAGGCGCTCCTAAATACCAACTTTTAGAGATCGATATTACTGGGAAACCTGATTATGAAAACTGGAAAAAGATCATTCCTGAATCTACTGATCTTTTAGAAAGCGTTTCTTTATGCAATGGGAAATTAGTTGCCAAATATCTAAAAGATGTAACAACACGCTTGTATGTATTCTCCATGGATGGGAAAAAGGAATCAGAAATTCAACTTCCCGGCATTTGTAAAGTAGATGCATTTGACAGCGACAAAGATGATAGCCTGGCATTCTTTAGCTACAATACATTCACTGCTCCTGCATCCATATACAAATACAACATTGCAACCAATAAAATGGAAATGTGGTTCAAACCAACGATCGACTTTAAGTCAGATGATTTTGAAACAAAACAGGTATTCTATACCAGCAAGGATGGGACTAAAATTCCCATGTTCATTACTCACAAAAAGGGAATAAAATTAGATGGTAGCAACCCTTGTTTCCTTTTCGGATATGGTGGCTTCAACTCCTATTACTCTCCAGAATTCAGAATTGACAGAGCTGTATTTTTAGAAAATGGCGGCATCTATGCAATCCCAGGATTACGCGGTGGTGGCGATTATGGCGAAGAGTGGCATAAAGCAGGAACAAAATGCCAAAAACAAAATGTTTTTGACGATTTCATAGCAGCTGCCGAATATTTGGTAAAAGAAAAATATACTTCACATGAGAAACTAGCCATTCACGGCCGATCTAATGGAGGACTCCTGATAGGAGCTGTTATGACTCAACGTCCGGACATTGCAAAAGTGGCCATTCCTACTGTTGGAGTTTTAGATATGTTACGTTATCATAAGTTTACAATCGGATGGGCATGGGCTACTGATTATGGAACAAGTGAAAACAAAGAGGAGTTTGATTGCCTGATCAAATATTCACCTCTTCACAATGTAAAAGAACAGGAATACCCCGCAACACTTGTCACTACAGGCGACCATGACGACCGTGTTGTTCCTGCTCATTCCTTCAAATTCATTGCAACATTACAGGAAAAACAAAAAGGCAGCAATCCTGTACTGATCCGTATCGACACCAATGCCGGACATGGAGCAGGAAAACCTACTGCTAAACAAATTGAAGAATACAGCGATATCTGGAGCTTTATTTTTTATAATCTAGGAATGAAATACTAATGCTACATTTCAAATTTGATCCCTTTCCTAACCTTGAAACCTCTCGTTTATTATTAAGAAGAATAAACGAGAGCGATATGGATGACCTGTTTTTAATGAGATCCAATCCGGAAATCATGCGCTATATTCCCCGCCCAATTGCTCAAAAAAAAGAGGATGTTATGGAGCTAATCAGCAGAGTAAATGATGGCATCTTAAAAAATGAAAGTATCAACTGGGCTATTGCATTAAAGGAGACCAACCAATTAATAGGAACAATTGGTTATGTAAGATCCAAACCTGAAGATCATCGTGCAGAAGTTGGTTATATGCTTAATTCTGCTTTTCATTGCAAAGGTTTTACATTTGAAGCACTCGAAAAAGTAATAGAATATGGATTCGAAAACATGAATCTTCATTCTATTGAAGCAATCATTGACCCTCGTAATATTGCATCTGAAAAACTTCTTCTTAAGTGCAATTTCAATAAAGAAGCACATTTAAAAGAAAATGTATTTTGGAACAATGAGTATTCAGATTCAGTGATATACTCTTTACTAAATAACAGATAAAAAATTGAGCATACGGAACAAACTAAAATATTTTTTAGTTCACAATGCCAATTTTACAAACAAGGAGGCAGATGAACTCATTCGGTCGGGCAGCATTAAAATAAACAATATCTCTGTTTTTGAAAATATCATTATTTACCCAGAAGATCGTATTCTCTATAACAACAACATCATTAAAGAAACTGTAGAGCATGAATATCTCTTGTTTTACAAACCAAGAGATATAGAAACCACTCACAATCCAAAAATTGAGCAAAGCTTGGTCAACCATTTTCCTGCGTTAAAACATCTTTTCTTTGCCGGGCGACTGGATAAAGATTCGGAAGGTCTGCTATTAATGACTAGCGATGGGAAATTTGCAAATGAACTTGCTCATCCTTTTAATCAAAAGGAAAAAGAGTATATTGTTGATGTAGACAAGCCCATTGACAATCACTTTAAAGAAAAAATGGAAAAAGGAATAGAGATACTTGGTCGACTAACAGCTCCATGTAAAGTGGAGCTAATAAACCATACTCAGTTTAAGATCATTTTAAAAGAGGGCAAGAATCGACAGATCAGAAGAATGTGTTACAAATTAGATTACAAAGTAACTAAACTTAAACGGACTAGAATAGCCAACTGGAAACTAGATGACCTAACTCCAGGGCAATGGAAATCTATTCAGATCGCCACTTATTAACAATATTAATATTTATGAAAACTATTGATTTTAAAGAGCAATAGAACGAAATTAACAACAACATGTTAATTTCTTTAAAATTCACACGTCCTCCTCTTGCCTCACCCGCCTACTTTTGTATCGTTACTAAATCCGACAAAAACAATGAAAAAAGGCTTTTTTATCATTGCATATATTTTTTATTCTCTATTGCAAGCAACATCTATTTTTGCTGGCAATGGGAATAATGGAGGCGGTAATACAGACAATAAAAATGAAAAGATCGTTTCTACCTTTATTGTTCAATCATTCAAGATCAGTAAAGACGGAATGGTCAATTGGACCACCAATAGCGAACATGGCTCACTACCATTTATTGTAGAGCAGTATATTTTTGACAAATGGGTAAAAGTAGGCGAAGTATCAGGCATCGGAACTCCAACACCCAATTCTTATTCTGTTCCGGTTATTTTACATACCGGAGAAAATAAGTTTAGAGTTAGGCAAAAAGGATATGATAAAATGAGTCGCTTTTCAGACACGTTTACTTATTATTCAAAAAAAGAACCCATTAGTTACACCATTACAGACAAAAATCAAACGGTCAGTTTCTCAGGTGATACCTATTTTATTATTTACAATCCTTACGGTGCTATCGTAAAACAAGGATATGGTAATTCAGTAGATATTTCAAATTATACAAAAGGCTATTACTGCTTAGTGTACGACAATAAGTTGGGCGGTTTCGAAAAGAAGAAAGTTCTTTTTAAGAACACCCCATTTCCGATTGTCATTGATCCTCCTCACTGGTTGCGAAAAAAGTAAATTACCTTTCTCCTATCTGCTGACGCCACATAGCAAAGTACAATCCTTTTTGAGTTAATAACTCTTCGTGCTTCCCACTTTCAATTATACTTCCTTTTTCCAAAACAAATATTTTATCAGCATGCATGATCGTGCTTAAACGATGTGCAATAAGTATCGTTATATGGTTTTTATTAACGGAAACATCACGTATCGTTTTACTGATCTCTTCTTCTGTAAGTGAATCAAGTGCTGAAGTAGCTTCATCAAACACCAATAAACTTGGCTTACGCAATAATGCTCTGGCAATTGACAATCGCTGTTTCTCCCCTCCTGATACTTTTACACCACCTTCACCGATCATTGAATCCAATCCCTTATCAGCTCTTGCTAAAAGGTTTTGACAGGCTGCTTTTTGAAGCACATCCATACATTCTTCATCTGTTGCATTGGGTGCTACAAACAATAAATTCTCTTTTATCGTACCTGCAAAAAGTTGTGTGTCCTGTGTTACAAAGCCGATTTGAGAACGCAACTGATCCAGATCGATCGTATCAAACGAGTGATCATTATACAAGATCTGTCCTTCTTGAGGATGATATAAACCAACTAACAATTTTACCAAAGTGGTTTTTCCTGATCCTGAAGGGCCCACAAAGGCAATGGTTTCTCCTTTTTTGACATCAAATGAAATAGCATCCAGTGCTTTTGATTTAGCTGTTTGATGCTTAAAGCTAACATGAGAAAAACCTAACTTTTCAATTCCATTTAATAAAACAGGATTGACTGGCTTCACCTCTTTAGGTGTATCTAAAATAGCTTTGAAATTTTCCAAAGACACTTCTGCTTCTCTATAGACATTAATAATATTCCCTAATTCTTGAAGAGGACCGAAAATGAAGAATGAATAGATCTGCAAAGAGAATAACTCTCCTAATGTCATACTATCAGCAAAGATCAAGTAGAGTAATAAAAACAAAATACTACTGCGCATCAAGTTGACAAATGTTCCTTGTATAAAGCTGATACTTCTGATGTATCTTACTTTTTTCAACTCTAATCCAAGTATCTTGATCGTTGTTCCATTGAGTCGCTTGATCTCTTGCTCTGACAAACCTAAACTTTTCACTAGCTCAATGTTGCGCAAAGACTCTGTCGTAGAACCGGCTAAAGCTGTCGTTTCTCCTACAATTTTTTTCTGAATATGCTTAATTCGTTTACTTAATAATGAAGTAACAAATCCTAACACGGGTACGGATGCAAAATAGATCACAGCGATCAACCAATGAATTTTTATGGCATATACCATCACAAACACTACTCCTACTAAAGCTGGAAATAAAATACTTACAAAGGCCGATATAAGCTTTTCTACATCCGTTCTCACTTTCTGTAATTTGCCTAATGTTTCACCACTCCGCTGATCCTCAAATACCTGATAGGGCAGCTCCAATGAATGTTTCAAGCCATCAGAATAGATCTGAGCCCCCAGTTTCTGAGTGATCACACTCACATAATAATCCTGAATATTCTTTGCAATCCTAGAAACCATTGCTGCCCCCATTGACAATAAGATCAAACTTCCTATTCCTCTCACATACTCTGACTTATCATATTTAAGAGGTGCAGTTGCGTAATCGTCCACAATGATTCTAAAAACATAAGGATCCAACAACGAGAAGATCTGATTAATGGCCGCAAGCAACAAAGCCAACAAAACAAACCATTTGTAATTCTTTAAATAACTATATAATAATTTCATCTCATTTTTTTTGCAAAGGTAAACCAATATATATGTATATACATCGAATTTAAAAGCTTTTATATGAAATATTTATTTCTTAAATTTGTTTAAGATAAAACTCTTCAAAACAAAGATGAAATACTAAAAAAAATCGACCAATGAAATTTTTTAAAAAAATAGCACTTGCCATCTTAATTATTTTTGGACTATACGTACTTGTTTCTTTATTCTTACCATCAATCATAAAAATTGAGCGAAGTATTGTGATCAATTCCAAATCAACACTTGTGTATGAACAGATCAACAATTTAAAAAACTGGAAACATTGGTCGTATTGGGATAATATTGATAAAAATATGATCTCCAATTATAGCGGTCCGGAATCAGGCGTAGGTGCAAAACATTGCTGGGAAAGCAAGAATGATAGTGTTGGAAAAGGCTGTTTGACAATTTCTGAAGTAAAAGAGAATTCCTTAGTTGTCACCACCCTTGAGTTCGAAGGGATGGGAAGCAGTATTGGCGGCTGGAGAATAAATGATACAACAAATGGTGTAAATGTAACTACCTATATGGAACTGGACATGGGATTATTTGGGCGAATCTTCCCGGGATTGATGATGGACAGTTGGTTAGGAAGTGATTTTGAAAAAAGCTTAAGCAACCTGAAAGCACATTGTGAAAAATTAGCATCAGAGCCATCAAAAACACCTGAAATTAAAATAGAATTAACGACCACCTCAGCTCAGCTATTAGCTACCTACAAAATGTCCAGCAGTCTACAGACGATCTCGAATGATATTGGTACATCTTACGGAAAGATCATTGAATTCATGCAGAAAAACAAATTAGCTCAAACGGCATCTGTATTAGCATTTTATCATAGTTTCTCTCCTGAAAAAATTGATATGGAATGTGCTATCCCTGTTGACAAAACTGCAAAATCAGAAAATGATGTAAACGTGGTTGAGTTCCCTTCTACCAATGCCGTAGTAGCACATTATTATGGAGCGTATACAGGCACAGGGGCAGCGCATGAAGCGATAGACAAATGGTTAAAAGAAAAAAAATTGAGTATCACGGGGTCGCCATGGGAAGTATATGTTACAGATCCCATGATGGAAAAAGATACATCTAAATGGCTTACGGATATCTATTATCCGGTAAAATAATGATCGCTACAAAGGATACATACAAAAAGATCGCAGAGCATGAAAACCTCTCTGTTTCCGTAAGAAAAGACGGGGTCATTTTCGTATCCGTAAAAGCGAACATTGAAATTGATATTAAAGAAGTAAAACAAGTAGTGAATGCTTTAGAGACTATTTTCGAAGGAAAAAAATTCCCCCTACTGATCGTTACAGGTGAATACACGCTACCAACACCTGAAGCCAGAGCTTACATAGCAACTCCCGAATCGGATCCCTATGCTTCAGCAGAGGCTTATGTCGTAAAATCGCTTTCACAAAAGTTAGTAGGAAATGTTTATTTAAGTTTCAACAAACCTGCTCGTCCAACCCGCATTTTTAACTCTGAAGAAAAAGCGCTGGAATGGCTTCAGCAATTTAAATAAATGGCAACAAAACGGGACTTTGGATTTTTTACGATTCATTTAAGAGATGACAAGGTCATACATGTTGCAGTAAAAGCAAAAAATGAGATCGGAATAGAACAGATCATCGAGATCATACAAGGAATTGCATTAGTTGGTGAATCTAAAAAATATCCGATCATGATCACTGTAGAAGATCATACTTTTCCAACTCCTGAAGCCAGAAAATATTTAGCACAAGCAGATGCCAATCCATTTGCCACTGCATCAGCATTTATTGTCAAGAATTTAGCGCAAAAATTATTAGTAAATGCTTACCTGAAAATGAACAGACCCAATCGACCAACACGCATGTTCACAACAGAAGAATCGGCTATACAATGGCTTAAAACATTTTTATAGGTCTTTGCTCAATCCAAGCAAAACAGCCGATGGGATCTCATGCTTGCCCTCAAAACGAACAGATTTAAAATCGATCTTATTATTTGTCAGGATCTTCTCCTGCTCTTCTACCTCTGCATTGCTAATGTATTCATCATTGGTCCCCATTACAAAATACGTTTTGAAAGAATTAAAATAAGCTCTATCCATTTCAAAATTCATATCAGCAGGAAAAGTTCCGCCCCATAGAATTAAACTATTGACTGCAGGTCTCTTTATTGACAGCCATCTCAAAACGGTTGCAGAACCTTGTGAAAAGCCTAATACATTAACTTTTATAGTCTTGTTAAACGAGCTGACAACTTCATTATAAACAATATCCAGAAAATTGCAATAATCGTTTATATCCTCCAAGCGATCTTCTTTTGTCATCCAACTTGCAACCACCCTTCCCGAAAATCCTTGCCAATAAAAACGATGCAATCCCTCTGGAGCAACAATTACTCTTTTACCGTCATTCAAAACTTCAAAATTCCGGATAAAATAATTGGCCAGTTGAGCATAGCCATGACAAACGATCCAGACCTCTTCTGTCTTTTCAGAAACTTCACCTAATACAAAGTATCGGGCCGTTTTGGGTACTATAATATTTTTTTGAAACATTTTTTATCAAATAAAAAGGCATCTACAGGGTAGATGCCTTTAAAATAAATTTAAGAATGATTATTCCACAACGATCACTAAATATTTAGATGCACTCCAAAAATCTTCAGCATTGGTGATCACCAACTTCTCTGCTTTACCATCAGTTCCTTCGATCTTATATGATCCTGCAGGATGTGCTGTAACCAATTTAGCTTTTTTAGCACCTAACACGATCTCATTTACAACCGTGATGTCAACCTTGGTAAAATAATTTTTATTGAAATCATCTTTCATCTTTTGAGATTTTCCAATACCAATAAATCCACCTTCTTTCGTTAAAACACCATTAGCGATCAATTCTTTAGAAGTGCCAAATGCATAGAATGCAGTGTTCAGCTTCTCTGTTTTTACTTCGATCTCTTGAGTTGCTTCTTGGTAGTTCAAATTCAAATTGGTCATTTCAACATTCAAACGCTCCAATTCTCCTTTTAAATTATTGATCTGAACATCTTTCTCCTCGATCTCTGCAGTTAAACGGTTAATGAATTTCTCTAACTCTTCATTTTCTTTATTAGATTTCTTCAATTTTGACTTCAAAGAAGCAATACGCTGCTTGTTCGCATTCATGATATCATACATTGCTTGAATATCAGCAACGATCTGCTCTTCTTTCGATTTACGGGATTCCGCGTCTTTACTATTTTCTGTAACGATCTTCTCTTTTTCTTTGATCATATCCAGATTGTCCTGGATCTCATTGAAACCTCTGATAAATGCTTGAATGCTCGAATCCTGATCATCAATTCTGATCTTATATCCGCCATTGATCGCTTTTAAACTATCTTCTGTAGATAATAATTTTTCATTTCCACCATTTCCACAACCAAAGGCCAATGGTAATAATGCTAAAACATAAAATAACTTTTTCATTTCGATAAAACGTTTTAATTTTTTGCAAAGATAGGGGAATTCAAGCTTTGAATCCCAAACGGTAACAGATAATTTTTGTTAAAGCTATTCCCCTTCGATCTCTTCCCCCGACTCTTTCCCGTCCAAAATGGTAAGAATATCCTGTATTTGATAGGTCATACGGCTGAATTTATTCGACAAAACAATGATACAGGTTTCATCCGATGGTCGTCTATAGAACAAACTACTGTAACCATGCCACCAGCCGTTGTGATAGATTATTTTTCCGGCCTTTCCATTATCCACAATTCGCCAACCCAAACCATAGTTTCTTTTTCCTTTGTGTTCATTGCTATAACCGGCATACGATTCGATGATCGTTCCTGATTTAAGCAACTTTTCAGAATAAAGAGCTTTATTGAATTTAAAAAGATCGCCTACAGTAGAGTAAATGCCTTTGTCGCCATACACATCATCTGCATACACTTCTTCTTCCATTTTCCCTGAAGGTGTGTGACCGATCGTTTTATTCTTGATTCTATCCTTATCTCCCACTACAAACGACTCATTCATCCCTAAGGTATCGAACACCTGCTCTCTCATGAAGGTTGCATACGACTGATGAGAGACCTTTTCAATGATAAGTGCAAGCAAAGCATAATTGGTATTACAATATTCAAATTTTTTGTCGGGCTTTGAATACAGATCCGGCTTTGTATTAATAATGATATTTAGCATGGAAGCATTATCGAACACTTTTCCATCATAGCAATTATTCTCATCGCAATATGGTTCACAGAAATAAATATAGTTCGCCAAACCCGAGCGATGGCTTAATAAATGCTTGATCGTTATTCCCGGATAAGGGAAGAGAGGAAAATACTTTTGTATGGAATCATTCAAGCTTAACTTGCCTTGATCTTTCAGTAGCAATATACCTGCAGCTGTTAAAGGCTTTGAAGCGGATGCCAATTGAAATTGCGACTGAAGTGTAAGTGGCGTTTTCTTCTTGATGTCGGCATATCCAAAGGCATTTTGATAGATAATCTGTCCACCTTGAGCAACCAAAACCGCTGCATTAAATCCTGCCTTTGCCCTTTTCTTAAATAAAACATCCAATAAAGCTTTTTTTTCTTTCGCATGGATCTTTTTTAAGATCCTGTTAATGCTATCAGTATTTTCTTTCTGACTTATATCATCCTGCTTTAATGAATCAGAAGTAATGACATCAGAGGTAGAAGAAGAAGAACATGAGAATAGCAGGCCAACAATAATTGACAAAGAAAGGATTCGGAGTAGATGACGCATAGTTTATCTTCTTTTATCTACAGCCTCCTGCACGATCAATTCACGTCCTTTTATCTCTTTTCCATTCAAAGCTTCTATAGCTTTTTGAGCTTCATCTTTTTTCGCCATTTCCAAAAAAGCAAAACCTTTGGATTCCCAGGTGATGGTATCATATACAATTTTAGTGGAGATCACTTTCCCAAATTGAGCAAATAACCCTTCCAATTGCATTTCATTGATATCTCTATCGAGATTTTTTACAAATATCTTCATTCTAATAAATTAAGAAACTCTTCCCGGATACACTTTTAGTGCTTTTTCCAGACAGATCATCGCATTTTTAAGATCAGTTTTATTTAACACATACGCCAAA
>JAEUTU010000060.1 GCA_016786925.1 Bacteroidia bacterium | reverse complement strand
ATCATTCACACCATCACCATTCGGAGAAAAACCTGTTGGCATAAAATACGTGTAGATATTCGTTACCGTTACTGTTACCGTATCTGAATCGGTACAGCCATCAGGACTTGTATAGGTTACATAATAATCCTGCGTTTGAGCCGGTGATACCAAGGCTGTTACACAGGTCTCACATAAGATATTTACATTCGGCCCCCATGAATAGGTTCCATCTGCAGGTGATGCCGATAAGTATGTTTGTTCGCAAGCGTTGATCGATGTATTACCCGAGATCGTTACCTGAACAGGAGCTCCTACTGTGATATAACCTGTTTGTGTCAACGTATCCGAACCATCAGCATTGGTTGCGATCAAGGTTACGGTATAACTTCCATTTGCTGAATAACAAATGTTCGTTGGATTTTGAGCCGTTGAGCTGGATGGACTCGCGCCCGGGAAGCTCCAGCTCCAACTTGTTGGATTACCTGTACTTAAGTCGGTAAAGTTCACACAACCCGGTTGGCATAAAGTAGTTTGGTTCGCTGTAAAATTAGCGGTTGGTTGACTACAAGTATTTACTGTTACCGTTGCACTGTTGCTTGTTGCTGTGGTTGGACTTGCACATGGTGAATTGCTGGTCATGATCACCGTTACCACATCACCATTGTTCAATGTACTGCTGGTGAATGTTGCTGAGTTCGTTCCCGCATTCGTTCCATTTACCTGCCATTGATATGTTGGTGTTGTTCCACCATTGGTTGGAGTAGCTGTGAATGTGGCTGCATCGCCTGTACAGATCACTGCTGCGGCAGGACTGATACTTACACTTGGAACTACACTCGTTTGAACAGTGATATTAATTGAATTACTTGTTGCAGGAGAACCTGTTGCACAGCTGGAACTGCTGGTCATGATCACCGTTACCACATCACCATTGTTTAATGTACTGCTGGTGAATGTTGCTGAGTTCGTTCCGGCATTGCTTCCATTTACCTGCCATTGATATGTTGGTGTAGCACCTCCATTGGTTGGAGTAGCTGTAAAGGTTACCGGATCACCTGAACAGATCGTAGTGGTGCTCGCTGCTATTGATACCGATGCCACTACACTGCTTTGAACGGTTATTGTTATAGAGTTACTTGTTGCTGTGGCTGGACTTGCACAACCTGAGCTGCTGGTCATGATCACCGTTACCACATCACCATTGGCTAAAGTGCTGCTGGTGAAGGTATCGGAGTTGGTTCCTGCATTACTTCCATTTACTTGCCATTGGTAACTTGGAGTGCTACCTCCATTGGTTGGTGTGGCGGTAAACGTTACTGCATCACCGGCACAGATCGTGCTGCCACTTGACACGATGCTCACCGATGGAACAACACTGCTCTGTACTGTGATCGTGATCGAATTACTTGTTGCTGTAGCCGGACTTGCACAGGCATCACTGCTGGTCATAATAACTGTTACCACATCGCCATTGGCTAATGTGCTGCTGGTGAATGTTGTGGAATTGGTTCCTGCATTAGCTCCATTTACCTGCCATTGATAACTTGGTGTTGTTCCACCATTGGTTGGTGTAGCTGTAAACGTTACTGCATCACCGGCACAAATCGTTGTGCCTGTGGATACAATACTTACAGATGGGGTGACGGAGGCATTGACCGTGATGTTCACGCCATTATCTGTTCCAGTGATCACAGGATTAGAACTTACTACTCGAATTCTATAACCTGTTCCCGCAGGTGTGTTACAAGGAATGGTTGCGACTATTGTACCTGTATTTGCAGTACTTGCGAGCGTTCCAATAGAAACAGGAGCAGCAAAACTACCCGCAGCATTTGATAATTCAGCGGTATAAATATTTCCTGCATTAAATGTTCCTGTGCTGGTAAATGGAACATTTACGGTAGCACATGCACAAAAAGGTGAACCGGAGATCGTACCGGTAGTAATCGCATTAGAAGTAGCAACAGCAGAAAGCGTAATATCATCAACAGCAAAAGAAGGGTCGGTTGCAGCACCATCACCATCATTTTTCCAAACAAATCCAATTTTTACATTGGGATTATTATTTGCGGAAGCTGGTAAGGCAAGCGAAAAAGCTGTCCACTGCCCTTGACCACTACCACAAGTGGGTGTTTTTGCTAGTGGACTTATTGTTGTCCAGGTTGCACCGTCAAAATAAACAAGAGATGCATCATCATCCAACCCTTCACCACCTTCAATATAATTGAATGCAATTGTAATGGATGTTTGGCCGGCACAACTGATCGTAGGTGATTCCGCTCTGACATTTGTGATTTCGCCAGAACCGGTATCATCGTAAGCGGCACCACAATCGCCAGCCGGACAGAAGAGAAATGCTGCAGTAGATGTTGAAACATTCCCTACATGCAGCGATTGATCTGTACCACAACCGGCACCGCAAGCACCTGCAGCATTACCATTTTCCTGGCAACTCACATAAAACTTATTGGCATCGCCACCTTGAGTACCAATATTGGCAGTTGTCCAACCTATTAAAGAAGGATCGCAACCCGAAGTTGCAGCACATGCCGTTCCATCAAATGTCTCCGTATAAAACACTTGCGATCGGCCAATGGATGCATAAAAAAATAAAAAGATAAAACATATCAAGCCCTTCCAAACAGGCATATCAAGCTTTATGGTGCTAGTAAAACTTCTTTTCATAATAAAAGAATTGGTGATAATTTAGTTTAAATCCATATCTAAAATATGATTTTTTAAACCAAAAGCAATAATAAAAAAGGAAAAATTATTAAGAGTTAATTAACTTTCAAGGTCAGATCAGTGATCAATTTCAACACGAAATCAAGCTGCTGCTCACGGGTAAGGTCGGAGTTATCCAATACGATGGCATCTTTCGCCTGAGTCAAAGGATTTTCTTTACGGTGTGTATCTTCATGATCACGACTCAAGAGATTTTGCTTCACTTCTAAAAATGTAGGATGTTGTCCTTTAGAGGTCAACTCATCCAATCGTCTTTGTGTACGAATATCCGGATCGGCTGTCATAAAAAGTTTAAGATCAGCATTGGGAAATACATTGGTTCCGATATCCCGTCCATCCATTACGATACCACCATTTTTACCCAACTCACGTTGGATCATAATCATTTTTGTGCGGACAGCTTTGATAGCGCTTACCTTACTCACGTTCTCCGAAACGATCATTTGGCGAATGTCTTTTTCTACATTCTCATTATTTAAAAATGTATCGGAAGATTTGGTAAAAGGATTAAATTCAAATTTCAGGTTGATCTCAGAAAGTGTCTTGATGATCTCATCTTCAATAAAGCTATTGTCTTTGATCAATCCGTTTCTCAGCGCATAAAGTGTTACACAGCGATACATGGCTCCACTGTCCACATAGGCATATCCTAGCTTAGCTGCTAGCGCCTTAGCTAGTGTGCTCTTTCCGCAAGAAGAATATCCGTCTATAGCAATTGTAATTTTACTCATGGAGCACACTGAATATTGAATGAATACAATATTACTGATTATTTTTCCGAATGAAAAATATTGAAAATGTTAAAAAAGTAAAAATTGTATGTATATACATATAATGTATTTGTATTTTTTTGTATATTTGCATCGTAAATGGAAATAGGAAAAGAAATAAAACAGAGTAAATTCAAAAGTGAGCATCAAAAAATGCTCATCAATATTCTGTTTACCAGCAATTGGTTAAACGCCAAACATGCTACTAGTCTAAAACCGTATGGTATCTCTTCACAGCAATACAACCTTTTGAGAATATTAAGAGGTCAACATCCTAAACCAGCTTCAGTTAATTTATTAATTGATAGAATGCTCGACAAAAGCTCCAACGCATCTCGCTTAGTGGAAAAGTTGAGATTAAAAAAGTTAGTTGAACGTTCGGTTTGTCCGGAAGACAGAAGAGCTGTGAATGTGATCATCACACAAAAAGGCTTGGATCTTTTAGCTGAACTCGATAAAAATGAAGGAAATATGCTAAAAGAATTAAAGAATCTTTCAGAGAAAGAAGCAGAACAGATCAATATCCTTTTAGACAAATTAAGAGGTTAAAAAAATTTACAACAATATATGTATATACATATATTTCAAATAAAGAATAAAATCAGAAGAAAATGAATTTATACATGGTTACAACGAAACTGCCTTCTGTGATAACAGAGGATTTCGTAAAACTTATACCGAAACAAAGAGCATTGGTAAATAAACTAATGGATGAAGGAAAGATCATGCAATACTCCCTTGCCATAGACCGCTCATTCCTTTGGATAACCATATCAGCAACATCAGAACAGGAAGTAATGGATATTCTATCCTCCTTCCCTCTGATCCATTATATGAAACCAGAAGTGCAGGAATTAGCATTTTACAACAGTGTTTCAACAGAATTACCTAAATTAATAATGAACTAAAAACAAAAACTCATGAAAACTATATTTCACCCATCCAATGAGCGTGGCCATGCCAATCATGGTTGGCTTAATGCTAAACATTCTTTCAGCTTTGCAAGCTATCATGATCCTAACAAGGTTCATTTTGGTATGCTAAGAGTATTGAATGATGATATTGTAGCACCAGGATCCGGCTTTGGTATGCATCCGCACGACAATATGGAGATCGTTACCATTCCACTAAAAGGAACTTTGGAGCACAGAGATAGTATGGGAAACATTGGAACGATACAGCCGAATGAGATACAAGCCATGAGTGCAGGATCGGGCTTGATGCACAGTGAGTACAATCATTCTAAAACAGAAGAAATTAACCTTTTGCAAATATGGGTATTTCCAAAAGTGAGAAACATTGAACCACGCTACGAACAAAAAATTTTCTCAGAAAGTGATAAACTAGATCATTTTAAAACGATCGTTGCACCGGTGAAGGATGAGAACATCATGTGGATCAACCAGGATGCTTATTTCTCATTGGGAAAATTTACCAAAGACCAACAGGTAGAATACAAAATTCAAAACAAAGGCAATGGCGCCTACATCTTTGTTATTGAAGGCGAAGCAAGTATCGGCACACAAAAATTAGAGAAGAGGGATGCCATAGGAGTTTGGGAAACCGATTCAGTTAATCTGGACATCAAACAAGGAGCAGAAGTGCTTATCATAGAAGTCCCAATGAACTAATAAAAAAAGAACCCTTGAACAATTCAAGGGTTCTTTTTTTATACACGAATACCAATGATCAAAAT
>JAEUTU010000125.1 GCA_016786925.1 Bacteroidia bacterium | reverse complement strand
GCTTTCCAAGCTGCAGTTACGTTACTTCCCATCGCATTGGTTGATAAGAAGAATACGTTACCATAACCACCAGTACATAATAATACCGCATGTCCGAAATGACGCTCTAATTTACCTGATACAAGGTCACGCGCAATGATACCACGTGCTTTGCCATCAATAGTAACTACTTCTAACATCTCGTGGCGGGAAAGCATTTCTACGTTTCCTAAACCAACCTGACGTTGTAAAGCGCTATATGCTCCTAATAATAATTGCTGACCGGTTTGTCCTGCAGCATAGAATGTACGTTGAACTTGTGTACCACCGAATGAACGGTTACTCAACATCCCGCCATATTCACGAGCCAAAGGAACACCTTGAGCAACGCATTGGTCGATGATGTTTGCACTCACTTCAGCTAAACGGTAAACGTTCGCTTCGCGTGCACGGTAGTCACCACCTTTAATTGTATCATAGAATAAACGATACGTGCTGTCACCATCGTTCTGATAGTTCTTAGCAGCATTTATACCACCTTGAGCAGCAATAGAGTGCGCTCTTCGAGCTGAATCTTGGAAACAAAGCACTTTTACTTTGTAACCCATTTCTGCTAATGAGGATGCAGCAGATGCTCCGGCTAATCCGGAACCAACTACGATGATCTCCAAACTACGTTTGTTTGCAGGGTTAACCAAAGCAATGGTTGAACGATATTTGGTCCACTTTTGCTCTAAATTTCCTTCAGGAATTTTACTATCTAATTTTGACATATCTTAAAGATTCTATTATTCGAAAATTATTTTATTATACCTAAGAACATTGTGATAGGCATAGAAGCAAATAACAATGTAATGATGATCGAAAACCAAAAACCAAATGATTTGATCATTGGAGTGTATTTTTTATGATTCAATCCTAATGACTGGAATGCTGATTGAAAACCATGTAATAAGTGGTAACCTAAGCTGATCACTCCCACCATGTACACCGCTACAAAATACCATTTAGAGAAAACTTCTTTTAAGCCCGCAAAAGTATCATGCTCCATATCATTGAAAACAGCTTGTTTTGTAGGTACCCAGAAGTTGGCCAAATGCACAACCAAGAATAATAACAACAATGATCCAAGGATACCCATGGAGCGGGAATACCATTTGCTGCTTACATTTCCGGCAGGAACGGCATATTTAACCGGACGAGCTTTATTGTTTTGCATAGTTAGCATCAAAGCCTGAACAGCATGTAGAATCAAACCGATAAATAGGCCGATCTCTACTACTCTGATAACAGGGTTGTGAGCCATAAAATGTGCTGCGGCATTGAACGTTGCACCACCATCATTGAAATAGATACATGCATTGATGGATACGTGAACAATTAAGAAGGAAACCAAAAACAGACCCGTTAAGCCCATTAATAATTTTTTTCCTAGTGATGTTTGAAGAAATTTTCCTGATGTAGTACTCATAATTTTAAATATATGTTTTGACCGGATTTTACAAATTGTGCGACAAATGTATAATTCAAAATGATTTTTATCAAGTAATTAAGGGTTTCATTTGTTTTTATAAAACAGATGAGCTTAAAAAAGGTTTATTTTGCTGCTGTAGAGTGATAATTTATAATCATTTTAAATAAGAAAAAGCTTTCCTTTCTTTTGCTTTTTTATTCCGATATTATTTACAAACTTTGGGCTTTACAAAAACATCCGAAAATGAAATATTCTGCTATTGACCCTAATTTGTTTATTGAAAACCGCAAACGTTTTGCTGCCAGCTTAAAACCAAATTCTATTGCTTTATTTGTAAGTAATGATATTCTTCCAACCAATGCGGATGGTTCCATGGGTTTTGTTCAAAATTCCGACCTTTTTTATCTAACAGGTGTTGATCAGGAAGAAACCATTTTATTGATCTATCCGGATGCTAAAAATGGATCGCATAAAGAGGTTTTATTTGTTCGCGAAACAAATGAAACGATCGCGATCTGGGAAGGAGCAAAGCTGACAAAAGAACAAGCTACAGCAACTTCCGGTATTAAAACGGTGATGTGGAATCAAGGTTTTGAAGCATTTTTAAAAACAGTGATCTTTCAGGCAGAGCATATTTATTTAAATAGCAATGAACACACCCGCAGATACATCGATACTGAAACAGCTGAAATGCGTTTCAATAAGAATATCATGGGGAAATATCCATTGCACAAAGTGGAACGTTCGGCTCCGATCATGCACAAATTGCGTGCGATCAAATCTAAGTATGAAGTAGATCTGATTCAGCAGGCATGTAATATCACAGAGAAAGGCTTTCGCAGACTATTAGGTTTTATAAAGCCGGGTGTGATGGAATATGAAATAGAGGCAGAATTGGTGCATGAATTTGTCCGTAACCGTTCTCGCGGATTTGCATACGGACCGATCATTGCTTCGGGTGGAAATGCTTGTGTATTGCACTACGTGGATAACAACAAAGAATGTAAAGCAGGCGATGTGATCCTATTGGATGTGGCTGCTGAGTACGCAAACTATGCAAGTGACTTAACACGTTGTGTTCCTGTAAGCGGAAAATTTACTCCTCGTCAGAAAGAAGTGTATAATGCAGTTTTAAGAGTAATGCGTGCTGCTACAAAAATGTTAGTGGTAGGTAATACCATTCCTGAATACCATAAAGCAGTGGGTCATTTAATGGAAAAAGAATTGGTGGATCTGGGCTTGATCACTATGGATGAGATTAAAAATCAAAATCCGGATTGGCCGGCCTATAAAAAATATTTTATGCACGGTACTTCACACTTCTTAGGATTGGATGTGCATGATGTGGGCGATTTTAATCGTCCTTTAGAAGAAGGAATGGTATTCACCTGTGAGCCGGGGATCTATATCCCGCAAGAGAATTTAGGTATCCGTATTGAAAATGATATTCTTGTTACCAAAAACGGACCGGTTGATCTAATGAAAAATATTCCAATTGAAGCAGAGGAGATCGAAGCATTGATGGCGAAGTAAGAAACATGCACCACGCTGAATTTAAAAAAACTAAAATAGCATATACCGATACCGGCAAAGGTCGAGTAGTGGTATTGCTTCATGGTTTTTTGGGTTCTCATGAAGTGTGGACCGAAACAGCAAAAAAACTTTCCAAACGTTTTAGAGTCATAACGATCGATCTTCCCGGTCATGGTGCTACACCTTCTATTGGTTATTATCATAGCATGGAGTTGCTTGCTCAAAGTGTAAAAGCGGTATTGGACCATATTGGTGTAAGACGTTATGTAATTGCCGGACATAGCATGGGCGGTTATACAGCTTTAGCATTTGCTGAATTGTATCCGGAAAATGTATGTGGTATTTGTTTGTTTAATTCTACCTCTTATGCGGATAGTGAAGAGAAAAAGAAGGAGCGAGATAAGGTTATTCGTTTGGTAAAAAAAGAGCATAAACATTACGTAGCGGAGGTGGTAACCGGGTTGTTCGCTCCTGATAATCTTCCTAAGATCAAAGAAGAGGTGGAAAAAGTAAAGCGAATTGCCGTGGCAACATCCAAGCAATCCATCATCAATAGTTTGGAAGGCATGAAAGAGCGGAAGAGTAGGGATCTGATCCTGAAATTTGCCGAATATCCTGTGCTATTTGTCGTTGGGAAGAAAGACAGTGTGATCAACTATGAAACCATGTATTCTCAAATGGCATTGTGTAAACACCCGTTTGTATTGATGTTGGAAGAGGTAGGACACATGGGCTTTTACGAAGCACCCAAAGAAACGCAAAAAGAATTGATGCGTTTTGCGGAACGTTGTTTTAGGAAATCTTATTGATCTTTTTGAAAGCGAAGCTTAATCAATTCAGCTCCATCTACAATACAAAAAGTGTACAATCCTTTTGGTAAGTCTGAAATATCAATTTTACTATCCTGCACTTCGTGACAATTACCTCTTTTTAAAAGGTGCCCACCTACATCGGCTATTGAATAGCTAACTCTGTCTGTTTGACATTCATAATTGATCTTTAGATCACGATCACTTACATGGGATATTATTTCAATGGTAGCATTACTCATACATACATAAGAACGCTTTCTGAACTAAAAGGTATATCACTTTTAGACGAATTCCATCTTTTTTGTAGACGAATGAGAAAATAGCTCTGTATAGATTTTTAAATCAGTCCCACCTGCTGTTGAACAACATCCCCATGTGCCTATTCAGCAGGTGGAAACCGAAGTATGAATTATTGTTTGATGAACTTTTTGGTTTGTGATCATTTCCCATCATTTACGGTCAGGAAATAAATTCCACTTTCAAGATCAGAAATGTTGATGGCTGTTTCTTTAGAATGAATATTATTCACGTCTTTAACAAGCCGGCCTGTTAGATCATACACGCTTATTTTCTGAATTGTGCTTATATCTTGTGATGTAATTGAAATTTGATCAAGAGCAGGGTTAGGGTAGAGTGTGAAATTGGAGATGTTACTATCATGTGTTGGTGAACTGTTGCTAGAAGTTGTTGGCATAACATTTATAGTAAGAACTCCGGCAGTTCTACCTGCATAAAGAGAATCGCAGTATGTGCTTGAGCATCCGGAGTTATCACTTACAGTCAAACAAAGTTGGTATGGTCCTGTACCCGGATAAATATGTGTTGGGTAAGGAATAGTAGATGTGGTGCCATCACCAAAATTCCATAAATATGAATATTGATTTCCTGTTGAGGAGTTGTTATATACATAATAATTTAAACTATTCAATGAATCTTGTACCATTGTAAATTGTGAATAGCAACTATTGTCGGTTGGGTCGATGCATGAAGGAAAGCTGTTTGCAGCATACCATTGTTTAACATTAAGTACATCCTGTCTGTTTCGTTGCCATAAATTGTTCAATGAATAAACAGCAGGAGCAATAGAATCTCTTGTAATAACAATTGCATAAT
>JAEUTU010000124.1 GCA_016786925.1 Bacteroidia bacterium | reverse complement strand
TACAAACATGGTGTGAATGAGTATTACAACGAAGAGCTGGCACGCTACGAAAGTGGTGAGCTGGAAAGTGCCGATAGCATTAAGGTTACCGATTCTTTAAAATACAAAACACCGGGTGGAAAGATTGTATATGGTGGTGGTGGAATCATCCCCGATGAGTTTGTTCCACTCGATACAGCCAACCGCTCCTTATACCTCAGCGAGCTGATCTATGCAGGTATCATCAATGATTTTGCTTTCTATTACAGTGACAAAGAAAGGACGAAGCTGAAAGCATACAAAAACTTTGAGAACTTTAACAAGTCGTTTAACATTAGTGCATCACTCTTGAATGAATTAGCCGACTATGGTGCAAAGAATGGCGTGAAGCGCAATGACAAAGAAATGGCCATTTCCAAACCATGGATCGAAACACAACTAAAAGGCTTGATCTCCCGCAATATCTGGGGAATAGAGAACTATTATCCGGTGATACAGGAACGCGATAAGGTGATCAAAAAAGCAGTGGAACTGTCTCAGAAAAAGAAATAGAATAAACTTTCTCTTGTTCTTTTTGTTACTAAAGCATGTATAAACTTCTTCTTTTTATTGTGATCAATTTCGGTGCGCTGGCTGTTGGCTCCTTGCTTATGGGTAGTCCCGTTACCAACGAATGGTACATCGCTCAAAACAAAGCACCATGGACGCCTCCGGGCTGGGTATTTGGTGCGGCATGGTTCAGCATCATGGCGTGCTTGTCGGTTTTTATGATGCTGGTTGCCAATAAATATTCCTTTTCCGAACAGCGCTTTTTCTATCTTATTTTCGCCATTCAGATCCTGGTGAACATCCTCTGGAATCCGGTTTTCTTTAAATATCACTATGTGTTTGCTGCCCTCATACTCATCATTATTCTTAGCGCATTGGTGCTGTACATGATGCTTTGGGGCATCCGACACATGGGAAAAAGCGGCTGGTTGCTCCTTCCCTATTTTCTTTGGTTGCTAATAGCAACATCGCTAAATGCTTATGTTTTAGTGAAAAACTAAAGCGTTCACATCTGTTTATAAAAATCATTTTTGTATCTGAACAGAAAAGTTATTTTTGCAACACCAAATAAATTTCTACTATGAAAACTGTTGACAATTTTAACTTCTCCGGACAAAAAGCATTGATACGTGTTGACTTTAACGTACCATTGGATGCTGATTACAATGTAACTGACGACACCCGCATCCGTGCTGCTTTACCAACCATCACTAAAATTTTGAACGATGGGGGTGCTGTTATTCTAATGTCGCACTTAGGTCGTCCGAAAGAAGGTCCAACAGAAAAATATTCATTGAAACACGTGGTGAATCACCTCAGCAAATTGTTGAACAAGCCGGTAGCATTCGCCTCTGATTGTATTGGTGATGTAGCTACGAACGCTGCCAATGCACTTAAAGGCGGAGAAGTGTTATTGTTAGAGAATTTACGTTTTTACAAGCAAGAAGAAAAAGGCGATGTTGATTTTGCAAAACAACTTTCTACATTGGGAACATTCTATGTGAACGATGCTTTTGGAACAGCACACCGTGCACACGCTTCTACTGCTGTAATTGCACAATTCTTCCCGGGAAAAAAGTGTTTTGGATACGTTATGAGTGGCGAGTTGGCAAGCATCAACAAAGTATTGACCAGCTCTGAAAAACCGTTTACAGCTATCATGGGTGGTGCAAAGGTTTCCGATAAAATTTTGATCCTGGAACAATTGATCAACAAAGCTGATAATATCATTATTGGTGGTGGCATGGCTTTCACATTTGTAAAAGCACAAGGTGGAAAGATCGGAAAATCATTGGTGGAGGACGATCGTTTAGAAACAGCATTGAAGATCCTTGCCGATGCAAAAGCAAAAGGTGTGAACATTTATATTCCTGTTGATGCAGTGGTGGCCGATAATTTCGCTAACGATGCCAACAAACAAACCGTTGATATCAATGTGATCCCGGATGGATGGATGGGCTTGGACATTGGACCAAAAACAGAAAAGATCTATGCGGATGTGATCGCAAATTCGAAGACCATTTTATGGAACGGACCGATGGGTGTGTTTGAAATGAGTTCTTTTGAAAGCGGCACCAAATCGGCTGCAGAAGCCATTGTTGCTGCAACTAAAAAAGGAACCTATTCCTTGATCGGTGGTGGCGACAGTGTTGCTGCTATCAATAAATATAATTTCGCCAACGATGTAAGTTATGTATCAACCGGTGGTGGTGCGCTTTTAGAGTATATCGAAAGTGGTAGTTTACCTGGTGTAGATGCAGTAGAGAAATAGTTTCGTATTTAGTTCAAGGTTTAAAGTTAGAAGGTTGGAAAGTTGGTGATTCCTTCACCAATCATCCATCCTATTTTATCCGCTGAATCATAAAAATCTGCGTTCCCATTCAATCGTCAATCACCCTTCATCACAACCGTTCTCGATACTTACCTGCCAGCTTCCTTGGAGGCCTGCCCAAGGCCGGTAAACTCGAACTGACAACACACAAGCCCAATCACCCTTCATCAATCATCCTTCCCCACACCCGTTCTCGATACAGCTCGTTCCTCGCCACCTGTCTGCCGACAGGCAGGCTCGAACTGACGGCACACTACCCCAATCATCCCTCACCCCTTCATCAATCACCCATCTTACTTCTTGTATCTTAAATCTTTAATCTAGCCTGCAGATCCTTCAAACACAGATCTTCCTGTTTGGTCATTTCGACTTTTGCTAATTTGGTCTTGTCTTTATAACCCAATAAGTGTAACGTGCCATGAATGATCACCCGGTGCAACTCGTTTTCTTTCGTTTTGCCGAACTTTTTTGCATTTTCCAACACTCTTTCCACACTAATAAAAATATCTCCGCTAATGGGCATAGATTTACTTTCTTTAGAATAATCGAAGGTAATGATGTCGGTATAGGTATTATGATTTAAGAATTGCTGATTGATCCCCAGCAAATGTTCGTCTGAGCAAAAGATAAAATTGATGTCTCCGGCTGTGCGTTTCTTCTTTTCAATAGTAGCAATGATCCACTTTTTAAGAAGCGTTTTGTTTTTAAGAGTAAAGGAAATGTCCTGGTTGTGAAAACTGATCATGCTGCAAAAGTAATGATTTGTTTTTTGAGAGAATTGGCTTATGTTTGATAAATAATCTTCTAACAGAAAAATGCGTAAACAAGCCTTCGCAGAACAAATGAAAAAAACATTGCTGTATACCTTTTTTCTTATCGCTGCTAATGGCATTGCTCAAACAGCCTATATCACACATTGGATTAGCAATACCGTTTCTGTCATAGATATTGCTACCAATACAGTTGTCGATACGATCTCTCTTGGTTATGGCCCCTCTGGAGTTTCTGTAAGCAACGATGGTACAAGTGTCTATGTTTCAGACTGGGGGGACGATTCTATACACGTTATCAACACAGCAACAAACAGTGTAATTGCTTCTGTATTGGCTGGACCCTCTCCTAATGGTATTGTTGTGCTTCCTGATGCAAGTAAAATATACGCAGGAAATTTGAATAGTAGCACAGTGAGCGTTATTGATGGAATTACAAATACGCTTATTACAAATATATATGCATGCCCCGCACCACGAGGCATTGCTGTTAGTCCTGATGGAAGCAGAATATATGTAACTAGCGATAATGCCTTAGGAAGCCTGTGTACAATAAACACGGCATCGGACACCCTGCTTTCAACAATTAATTTTAATCATTACCTGGCCGGTATTTGTGTTAGCCCCGATGGCAGCAAAGTATATGTTGCTGGTGATAGTGTTTTTGTTGTGAACACATTAACTAATACAATATCTAACGCTATATCTGTAGGAGCGGAAGCAACGGGGCTATCTATTTCTCCTGATGGAAGTCGTGTGTACGTGTCGAATTTGAATTCAAACACAGTAAGTGTTATAAACACAGCCACAAATAGTGTTGTTTCAACAATCAATGTGGGCTCTAAACCTTATGGAACATCATTGAGTCCAGATGGAACGAAATTGTATGTTACAAACTTTGGCTCTGACAATGTAAGTGTAATTAATACAGTTACAAATACCGTTACAAAAACCATTAGTGTTATGGATTCTCCCGTGGCATTCGGAAATTTTATTTCAACATATACACAACCTCTTGAGATAAATTCAGCAAACATAGAATCAAAGATTGTCTCCGTTTTTCCGAATCCTTCAAATGGTTCTTTTACAATCACGTTCGATAAAATTGAGATCGATAAAATTATTTTGGACGATCTGCTTGGACGAACAATTAATGAATACAAAACAAATAACCTACAAAGAATCACAATAGAAGGGCTTCCTGCCGGTTCGTATTTTTTAACTTTCATTGGTCGGGATGGACACAGAATAAACAGAAAAATAATTAGCCGTCCATAGACCCGACAAACATGCCAAACACACTTAAAGACGCTTACACTTATATCAAACCTTTTCTGTTGAATGGCGTTTTTTCCTATTCTCTTTTTGGAATATATGCCTTAACGATCGCTCCTATTGTGGGAGATTTTATTGTATCAGGTGCATATAATCCTTTTTTGGCTTTCTTTGGTTTTACAATGTTGATTGCAGAATTTTTTGCTTTAAAATTCAAATTAAAAATGATCCGTGTCCGTGCCGGACAAAGAAGGCTGCTTCACAAAGAGAAAACCGGGATCAATATTTTGCCCACAACAAATAAATTTGTTCTCTTCGAATTTTTCTTGCGCTTATTGTTTCGTGTTCCAATAGCGATGGTTTGTATGACCGCCTTGGGATATACTGCGAATGAAAAGAAAATGTCGGAAGAGGGTGTTCTCGTGATCATGATCGTATTGGTTAGCGACATAGCCGGGCTGACTTATCTTTTTCTTAAATCCGATTTTTATACCGATCCTCCCATGAGTAAAAAGGAGCTTAATAAAGAATTATATGAAGATGACATCTGGGACAAAGCAAACGGACACTTGACGACTTCCGAAAAACACATGAGGCTCGAATTGTTGTCGGATATTGTATTACATGTATATTCCGTAATGGTTTACACGGCACTGTGGAGCCATTTGAATTCTTATGGAATAGCAAAGTTAAACAGCATCGTTTTTATAGAATATGCCGATCCGATAACATGTGCTTTTGAAATTTTTCCCTGGTTATTCATTATGTGTATGCTTGCTCTGATCCCACTCAGGATCGCTTATTGGATAGAGGATTCTTTAATGGCCTTTACATGGCTGGAAAAATTCGAATTAGTTGCAACCTTTATCATTATCGCTCTTTTTACATGTTCGCCAACCATCTGGCACTTTATCTCTATATTTTACCTTAAAGAAAACAAAGAATTGGATGAGGCGCCAACCGACATGGGCGACTGGGGAGCTGTTGCTTTGTTTTTAACACTTCTGCTGTTGAGAGTCTTGATGTTTCTTTTCAAGCGGAAAAGCTAACAATGATCGTTTGTTTTTTGAGAGAATTGGCTTATGTTTGATAAACAGAAAAAGTTTGTTACCGTTAACCCAAAAACGGTATCGGATAAATAAAAAATATCAGCAATACGTTAATACACTATAGGGATAAACGTATTGCTGATAGCAAAATGTTATGCCCAAGCGTAAAAAAACAGTGCAACCCTGAAAGTGACGACTGAAAAACGGAGATTTTGCAAGCTGACAATTTAAGCGGACATACTTAAAAGCGTTCTTTAACAAACTGACAGTTATCAACGAGCCGACACTCAAACCGACCCAAGTGTTTTTAAAATTTTGCCGACCCGCATTTTATAATTTTTTCTTGCCAGCCGCACATTTTAGCACATTTGGTTTTGCCCGACACACAAGCCCACCCTTCACAAAACCAAAAGAGCTAAAATTTTCCAACGCTCGACTAAAGATGTGTAAAACTTTTTGTGGACTTTTTATGTCCATTTAAAAAGAGTTCTTATCTTTGGACAAAATTTGTCCTGAATGGCAACCGTTAAAAAACATACAACATTTGGAGAGCAACTCAGACAACTGAGAGAAACTGCAGGTATGACTTTGAGAGAAGTTGCTGCAAATATTGAAATTGACCCTTCTCTACTTGCTAAAATTGAGCGTAACCAAAGACAGCCGACAAAACATTTAATCAAAAATATCGCTGACTTTTTTGAAGTTAACGAGAAGGAATTGCTCGAAGAATTTTTAAGTGACCAGATTGCTTACAAAATTTTAGACGAAGAAGCAGACTTGAATATTCTGAAAGTAGCAGAAGAAAAAGTAGCATACATCAAAACATTGCGAAATGAGTAAAACAATAAATATCGAACCATTCAAACAAGAACTGCCTAGTGACTTTGCAGACAGGTTAGGTATTTATTACACTCAACAAGTAACAACAACGCACAAGAAAGTCAACGGGCAATTTTTTACTCCTACTCCAATCGCTCGACTTCTAGCATCCTTTTGTGACTTTTCAAAAACAAGAATCAAAATCTTAGACCCTGGTTGTGGAACAGCAATTTTGTCTTGTGCTTTGGTTGAGCATTTAATAGAATCACAAAACGGAATTGAGAAAATTGACTTAGTGGCTTATGAAACCGACCTTGAATTAATTCCATATTCACAAAAAGCACTTGATTACCTAAAAGAGTGGCTTTTAAATAAAGGAATACAATTTAACTTCATACTTCATTCAACTGATTTTGTTTTAGAAAATGCAACTGTTCTTAAAGAAAATAGACTTCCAAGTTTGTTTGAAGAAACAAAGAGCGTAGATAAAAATTTCGACATCATCATTTCGAACCCACCCTATTTTAAGCTTTCTAAAGATGATAAAAGGGTAATTGCTTCGCAAGAATTAGTTAGCGGACAACCCAATATCTATTCATTTTTTATGGGAATTGCCTCTAAACTACTTTCTAAAAATGGCGAACTAGTTTTTATCACACCGAGAAGTTTTGCTTCTGGTAACTATTTCAAAGCGTTTAGAGAGTTGTTTTTCAATACAGTTCAGATTGAAAAGATACACTTATTCAATTCTCGAAAAGACACTTTCAATCGTGATAGCGTTTTACAAGAAACGGTTGTAATTAAAGCAATCAGAGAAGAAATAGACTCAAAAAAGAAAGTGCTTGTTTCTTCAAGTGCTGGAATTAAAGACATTTTTGAGCCATCAATAAAATATTTCAATTCTTCGGAACTCATTGACCTTAACTCAAAGGAGAAAATTTTGCATTTGCCTACAAGCGACAAAGAAGAAAGCATTTTGAGTTTAGTTTCTTCTTGGGAAAATGTTTTGACTGATTTCAATATAAAAATTTCAACGGGTCCTGTTGTTTCGTTCCGTGCGTTAAATTTTATTCAAAACAAGTACGAAAACGGGACTGTATTTTTAGCCCCATTGTTTTGGCTTCACAACGTGAACAAAATGATTTTGGAATGGCCAAAACAACTCAAAGAAAAAGGGCAATTCATAAGAATAGAAAGCGGTTCAAAATCTTTGTTGATACCCAACAAGAACTACATTCTTTTAAGACGATTTAGCACCAAAGACGACAAGAGCAGATTGATTGCAGCGCCATATTTCTGCAACTATGCCAAATCGGATTATATCGGAGTTGAAAACAAAGTTAACTACATATACAGGAAGGATGGGCATTTAGACCGAGACGAAGTAGTTGGACTTTGTGCGTTGCTCAACAGTGAATTGTTTGACACGTATTTTCAAATTTTCAATGGTAACGTAAATGTGAGTGCAACAGAATTAAGAGAAATGAGATTTCCACCATTAAACAACATCAGAGAAATAGGCAATAAAATCATACTTTCCAATGACTACTCAATGAATAATGTAAACAGTATTGTCAACGAGATTTTTGAATTGGAAGTAATAATGAACTGATATGAGTAAAATAGAAGAAGCACAAGAGATATTAAAAGCGTTAGGACTGCCGCCAGCACAATACAACGAAATGGCGGCTTTAACATTTTTAGCTGTATGCAACATCAAAGAAAATGACAAATGGGCTAAAGCAACACGTCAAAGTTTAGGAGTTACAAAAGGCATTATGACATTCGTGAATGAAAATTACGGTAAATCATACGCCCCAAATACAAGAGAAACATTTAGAAGACAAGTGCTTCACCAATTTGTACAGGCAAGAGTAGTTGATTACAATCCAGACGACCCAACGCTGCCTGTTAATAGCCCTAGAGCACATTATGCTTTAACTTCCGAAGTTTTGGAAGTCGTAAAAACATACAAAACAAGAAAATGGAAGAATGCCTTGAAAAACTTCATTGATACAGTTGGCAAACTTTCGGAGGTCTATTTGAAAGAACGAGAATTGATTCAAATTCCAGTAGTACTTCAAAACGGTGAAATTCTAAAACTTTCTGCGGGGAAACACAATGAAGTTCAAGCCGCAATAGTTGAACAGTTCGCCCCAAGGTTTGCCAATGGTGGAACACTTCTTTATTTAGGTGACACAGCAAAGAAAGACCTGTTTGTTGACGAAAAGGGGCTTAAAGATTTAGGAATACCGATTGACCAGCATAGCAAACTGCCTGATGTTGTAATCTACGACAACAAAAGAAAGTGGTTATTTCTAATTGAAGCTGTTACTTCACACGGACCTGTTTCTCCGAAACGACTTTTAGAACTCGAAGATTTTTTGAAAAACTGTAAAGTCGGAAAAGTTTATGTAACGGCTTTCCCAGATATGTCAGAGTTTAAAAAACACTCAAACAACATTGCTTGGGAAACAGAAGTTTGGCTAATGGAAGTGCCCGACCATATGATACATTTTAACGGAGATAGGTTTATGGGACCGAGATAAAACTTTAAATATATGAATAATCGACACAAAGTATTTGTAAGCTATCATCACGCAAACGATCAATATTATAGGAATTTGTTTGAAAACTTATTCACGAATATCTATGATATTATGGTTGCAAAATCTGTTCAGATTGGTGAAATTGACTCAACCTTAAAGACTGAAACAATAAGGCAAAAAATTCGAGATGAATATTTGAGAGATTCAACTGTAACTGTTGTTTTAATAGGTTCACAAACATGGCAAAGAAAACATGTTGATTGGGAAATATCATCAAGTATTAGGGACACACAATTAAACGCAAGGTCAGGCTTGTTAGGAATTTTTCTTCCATCACATCCAGATTATAACAAAGAAAAGTATAACCCCAATATTATACCTCCAAGACTATATGATAATGCGAAGTGCGAATTTGCAAATTTATATGATTGGAATACAAACCCTAATACCGTTCAAAGTTGGATACATGAAGCCTTTGAAAGAAGGAACAAAATTAATCCTGACAATTCATATCCCTTATTTGTAAATAATAGAACTGGGAATCAATGGCAATAAAATTAAGAATATGGAATTTTCAAATTATCAACAAGAGGCAAAAAAAACAATTCAAGATTATATTAAGGGAAAAGAAGCGAACAAAATGGTTCCTTTTCTCGGTCTAATTGGCGAAGCAGGTTCTGTTATCACTGAACTAAAGAAAAATTTAAGAGATGGTAATGCCTACACTAATTACAAAAATAAGCTCAAAGAAGAACTTGGAGATGTACTTTGGTATATATCAACCATTGCAACACAGAATGGCTTAGATTTAGAACATATTGCAGTAGACAACCTATCAAAAATAAAAGATCGATTTGATTTAGAACACTCGGATAAATTCATAATTTATGATGCTGAATATCCATCAGAAGAACAGTTTCCTAGAGAATTTGAGGTACTCTTTTCTGTAATAAATGATGATGGGAAGGAAAAAGTAAGAATCATTAACAATTTAAACGGCAATCAACTTGGTGATGATATAACTGATAACTCGCATCAAGATGATGGCTATAGGTTTCATGACATATTCCATTTCGGATATGTTGCATTTCTTGGGTGGTCGCCAGTTGTCAGAAAATTAATGGGGCTTAAAAGAAGAAGTGACGATACAATAGATGAAGTTGAAGACGGAGCAAGAGCTACAATAACCGAAGAATTAATAAGCCTATACATTTATAGCTATGGTCTAGACCATCAGTTATTCAAATATAGTAGTAGTGTTGATACGGAAGTTTTAAAAACGGTTCAAAAATTAGTTAGCGGAATTGAAGTAAAAAATTGCACCCAAAAACAATGGGAAACAGCAATCATAAATTCCTATAAAGTGTATGACGAACTTAGGATAAACAAGGGAGGAAGGGTCTTGGTAAGTATTAAAAACAGAAAATTAATTTACTTGGGTAAAAATTAAATTAAATGAGAGGAATTAACAGAGCCATTAAGGATGGGCATAAGCTTGAAAAGGCAACCCGTATCTTGTCTGAGATAAAAAAGGAAGACGTTCCTTGTATTTTTATAAGTTACCAAAGAAAGGATGAGAAATACGCAAATGATGTTGCAGATTATATTACTTCAAAGCAACTTGATGTATATTTTGATTTAGAGGATAACGATTTAAAACAGATAAATCAAACTGCAAATCCTTTAGCTGTAACAAATTCTATTAGGAAAGGATTAAATCAATCCCAATATATGATTGTAATTGTATCGCCAACTACTTCAACTTCACCATGGGTTCCATTTGAAGTTGGATATGCTTTTGATAAAAAAGGCGATAAAATGAAAATACTACGGCACAAAGGTATTTTGAAAAGTTCTATGCCGGCATACCTCAAAGTAAAAGAACTCTTGAACGGAACCGCTTCATTAAACCGTTTTTTAAATACAATCCGTAAGAACCACTTTATTTATGAGTCACTTGAAAAAGGTGGAAAAATAAAAACATTCAGTGCATTTCAATCTAATCCGCTCAATATATACTTAGACAACGAATGAGTTTCAAAACACCACTTTCAGTTTTTATTGTTTGGCATCCAGATTATGCCGAAGGTAAGCTAATAGCCGACTTTCTCTATTCCGTTCTTTGTAGAGACTCTTCAAAGCCATTGATGCGTTCAATTGGAATTCCAGTTTATTTCAGAAGTATACGTGCAACCAATACAAGCCAACCAATCGACATTAATTTTAGAGAATCTGAATTTACAGCAGTGATTGCTTTGATTGACGACAAGTTTATACTTGACTCTGAATTCAGAACGTACATAGACAAAATTTCGGATGAGTGTAATAATGCAAAAGATAAACGCAGAATTTATCCGATCGCCATTTCAGAAAATGCACACAATGTTTCTTCTAAACTTTCTGAAATAAATTTCATTCCTGTAAAGGAAATCGACAATCAATATACAGAAATTAAAAGCCCTATTCTTCATGAGCTGTGTAGACTGTTGATGAATATGAAAAAGGCGACTGATGAAACTGAATCAAATTCTACTCCACCGCCTGTAAAATTATTTATCAGTCATTCAAAACATGATGAATCAAAAAATGATGCAATAGCGTTCAGGGATTTCATCAACTCAAAAACGCAACTCAAAACATTTTTTGATGCAAACGATATTGATTACGGTTCAAACTTTGGAGAGAAGATTAAAAAGGCAGCACACGAATCTGCATTGGTTGTTTTTCAGTCTGACAGCTATGCAGAAAGAGAATGGTGCAGAATTGAAGTGTTAGAAGCGAAAAAGGCAGGTTGTCCAATCGTAATTGTTAATGCAGTTCAGAACAAAGAACAGAGAGCATTTCCATACTTGGGAAACTTTCCATCAATCAGATTCAAAGACAAAAATTTTTTACAAATAATTGATTTGACTTTGGAACAAGTCCTTTTCAACCGTTATACAATTAAGTTTATTGATTCGCTAACCGACCAATATGGAATAAAAGCAAATAGAATTCTCAGCACTTCACCCGAACTGTTCAATTTTATTCAACTCAAAAAAGACGGACTAAGTGAAGATGAAAAATTTGGTTTAGTAATTTATCCTGACCCACCATTAGGTTCAGAAGAAATGGAAATACTGAATGACCTTGATAATAATTTTGTTTTCATCACTCCATTAGTTCTCCCAACCATATTAAAATGACAGATAAAATCAACATATCAAGTCTTTCCAATGATTCAGGTAGTGGGCAAACTATTATTACCGAGAAAGGTGAAGCTTTGTCAAGGAATTATTTCTTAAAAGAAAAGACTGTTGGGATTTCTATTTCTGAAAGCGACAACCTTGCGGAATTAGGTTACGGTGTTGCTCATTTGAATGATGCAATAATTGAAATTGCAAGATACATTGTAGCTACAGGAGGAAAATTGGTTTATGGAGGAGATATGCGATCAAGAGGGTTTACAGAGTTGATATTTGATTTATTAGCTTATTACAAAGCCGATAAAACTCTTCAACCAAATGAAAGATTTTATAGCTACTTAGCTTATCCGATTTCAACAACATTGGAAGACAAACAGCAAGCCGCATTAATTCAAAATGTTTCTTTTATTAAAGTATCTCCACCATCTGATATAAAAATTAGTGAAGCAAAAGAGCTGTTTGAGAAAACTACTCCTGAAAATCTTTATCAATGGTCAAGATGCTTGACAAAAATGAGAGAAGAAATGGAAATCACTTGTGATGCAAGAATTTTCATTGGAGGTGCTATGCGAAAGTTCAAAGGAAAATGCCCAGGAGTTTTAGAAGAACTCTTAATTGCACTAGAACAAAAGCATCCTGTTTATTTAGTTGGTGCTTTTGGTGGAATAACAAGAGAAGCAATTGAAGCATTGAAAGGAAATCAACCCGAAAGTTTTTCAGAAGAATTTTATTTTGGAAATGCTGACTACAAAAACATGACTGATATTTATAACGATAAACATCCTGATAATTCCATTGACTACAAAAAATACCTTATAAAATTACAATCAATCGGACTAAAAGGAATAGCAGATCAAAATGGACTTTCCGAAGAAGAAAACTTACGATTAACAATTACCCCACATATAAGCGAAGTGGTTTATCTGATTTTAAAAGGACTTACAAACTGCTTCACGAAATAATTATGCAAAGAGTAGCACAAAATAAATATGACAAGCAAAAATCAGTTCTCATACTGACAAAGAAAACCAAACCAAAATTGAGTGTGGTTTACAACACTTACTGGAAGTTTGCAGCAGAGAGACAGAATATTTTTTTCAAACGATTCAATAGAGAAGATTCTCCTTGGACAAAAGACAAAATTCTTGGCCAATACAAGTTCACCAATGTATACCGAGCAACTGATAGAGTTAGCCAGTATCTCATTAAGAACGTTATATACAAAGGCAGTCAAAAACCTGAAGAAGTTTTTTTTCGGTTATTACTTTTTAAAATCTTCAATCGTATTTCCACATGGGAAGTTTTAGAATACGAGTTAGGAAAAATAAGTTTCAAAGATTATTCATTCAAACGGTATGACAAGGTTCTTTCAGAAGTGATGCAAAACAGAATTCCGATTTACTCTGCTGCATACATTATGGCGTCAGGCAGGTCAAGTTTTGGTTATGAAAGAAAACATCAAAACCATTTACGACTAATAGAATTGATGATAAAAGATAAAGTGCCTTACAAACTTCAACATTGTAAAAGCATGAATGAGGCATATACTCTTTTGCATTCTTACTCTACAATTGGGGATTTTTTAGCTTATCAATTTGTAACAGACATCAATTACAGCACACTCACAAATTTTAGTGAAATGGAATTTGTAAAAGCTGGTCCTGGAGCAAGGGATGGAATTTTAAAATGCTTTAAAGATTTTGGCGGCTATTCGTTTGAAGATATAATAAAATTTATGGCAGACAATCAGGAAACAGAATTTGAAAGATTGAACCTTGACTTTAAAAATTTATGGGGTAGAAATTTGCAATTAATAGATTGTCAAAATATTTTTTGTGAGGTAGGTAAATATGCAAGGGTCGCACACCCTGAAATAGACGACTATTCACATAGAACAAGGATTAAACAAAAATTTACTGGCAAAGAAAAAGAATCAATCGAATTATATTTTCCGCCAAAGTGGAACATTAATAACTTAATTAAATAGATTATGAGCACATCAAAAAATGTTTTTATAAGCCACCATCACAAAGATGATAAAGCAGTATCTGATTTTACCAACCTTTTAGCTGGCAAAGACTATAATATTAGAAACAGCTCTATAAGGGTAAATGACAAAAACAAAGACCGCTTAGAAAAAAAGCAAATACCAAGAAAAACACTGGAACGTTTATTAAGAATGAAGATGAAATTTGCTGGGACGGTAGTTGTCCTTGTAGGTTCACAAACTCATTCAAGAGAATGGGTGAACTGGGAAATAGAAGAAGCAGAAAGACAAGGCAAAAGAATCTTAGGCGTTTTTATGCAGGGAGCAAAAGACTCGGATATTCCAGAAGCACTTGAAAAATTTGGTGACGGATTAGTTGGTTGGAATTCTGAAAAAATAATTGCAGGACTAGAAGGAGAGGACGTAGGTTGGTGTAATTCAGGAGGACAGCCGAGAACACCTACAAACAATGTAAAAAGAATCGGCTGTCAATAATGGCTTTTTATTCATATAAAATAACTCGTGACTATGGCTTCGCTCCTAACCCATTTTTTGGGTTTTGTACTTTAGCTTGTTGCAAACCACATATCCGAGCTAAAGCGGAAGTGGGTGACTGGATTATTGGAACTGGTTCAATAGAAAACCACTTGCTTTACAATCTGATTTTCGTAATGAAAGTTTCTGAAAAAATAAGTTTTGAAGATTATTGGAACGATAAAAGATTTGTGAGAAAGAAACCTATTATGAATGGTAGTTTAAAGCAAATTCATGGAGATAATATTTACTACATAGAAAATGACCATTGGTGTCAAATGGATTCTCACCATAGTTTCTATGATGGTGGATTGAACGAAGCAAATCTAAAACAAGATTTGAGCGGTAAATTTGTTTTAATTTCTGATTGTTTTATTTATTTAGGAAATAACCACATGAAAGTTCCAGAAAAATACTTGAGTTTGTGTCCTAACTCTAAACAGCGAAACTACATAACTATAAAAGATAATGAGTTGGCAGAAGAGTTTGTGGAAATGATTACTAACAAATACCAATATGGTGTACAGGGAGAACCTTTAAATTGGATTGAATACAATCAACGAAGTTTGTTCTAATGCCAACCCTCTACAGTCATACACATTGGCAAGCCCCGCAAGCCGACACGCAAACCAAAGCTTGCCAAAGAGTATGCCTGTTCCACGCTGAAAAGAAAAAATTAAAAATCCCCTTCCCTTCTAAAAATTTTAAAAACGCCAACACACAAACCGACACAAAAACATTCGGACAGTTGGTTGCAAAGCTCAATATTGACAAGGGTTTTGAGACACGGACGACAGGAACGCCAGGGCATAACATCACCTATACGCAAGCAGGGGTTTCGTGCTTCGTAGGACAGAAAAGCGCTAAATTTAAAGTTCAGTTCTTCGTAGGAAGTTTAGTGGTAAAATGCCCTGCCTGCGTATAGCTGAGAACCGTTATCGGCAACCCTAACCGACCACCGTGCAGACATCAACCGACCGACCAAAACCCGACAACACACCGACCGACATTTCCGACACGACAACCGACACTTTTGTATTTTTATTTTTCCCAACGCACAAAAAAAATGAAGTTTTAAGCCAACGCACATTGGCACATTTGCAAACCGCACCAAGCCCACCCACCACCCAAAGTTTGCAAAAGAGCCAATCCCAACGCAACTTTTACGGACATTCTAAATTTCTTCAAAATTCAAATTGTAAATTTGGCGAATGAAAATCTTGATTGTAGAAGATGAAAAAGAACTTGCACAGGACATTGTAAAATACTTGTCGGGACAAAACTATGTGTGTGAAGTTGCTGAAAACTACAATCAAGCAACTGATAAAATTGCTGTTTATCAATACGACTGTATTTTATTGGATTTAATGCTTCCTGACGGAAACGGACTTGCTTTGTTAGAACAGTTAAAACGAGAAAACAAGCAAGACGGAGTAATTATTATTTCCGCAAAAAATTCTATTGAGGACAAAGTAAAAGGTTTACAAATTGGTGCGGACGATTATTTGGCAAAGCCTTTTCATCATTCGGAACTTTCGGCAAGAATACATTCTCTTATTCGCAGGAAACAATTCAACAGTTCAAACATTGTTCAACAAAACGAAATAACGATTGACTTGTTAGGCAAGACCGTAAAAGTGAATGACATTGAAATTTCATTGACAAAAAAGGAAATTGATTTATTGCTTTTTTTCATCGGAAACAAAAATCGTGTTATTTCAAAAAGTGCATTGGCAGAGCATTTGTCGGGCGACATTGCCGATATGTTTGACAATCACGATTTCGTTTATGCTCACGTTAAAAACCTGAAAAAGAAATTGACAGAAGCGGGTTACAACAACTACATAAAAACAATTTACGGAACAGGTTACAAATGGGAAATATGAGCAAGCTGTTACACAAACCATTCAAAGCATTTACGATTTATGCCTTAATTATTTTAGCGTGTAGCATACCTGTTTATTATTTGGTAGTAGATTTTATTTGGCTTGATGAATTGGACGAACACAACCAAATTGTTAAGGAACGAATTGAAAACAGTTTTAATAATACTCAAATAGAAGAAAGCGAATTGAATAGTTTGATTAAAAATTGGGACAAGTTACAACCCAGCACCATACTAACACCAATCGATTTATCCGTTCCAAAGCCTGACAGCACCTATACTATTACAAAACAAAACAGATATGTTGAACATAACGAGATTGACCGTTTTAGGGTGCTTTCATCTTACATCAACATTAACGGAAAACTATATCATTTACAAATTGAAACCAATGTAGAAGAAACAGACGAAACAATGTTTGCGATTGCGGTTGTAACACTTTTATTTTTTGCATTGTTGGTTATCGGTTTTATACTTCTAAACAGACAGATAGCCAAACAAATTTGGCGACCTTTCCGCAACACACTTGAAAAATTAAAATCGTTTGATTTGACTACACAGCAAACCGTTTCATTTGACAAGACAGATATTGAAGAATTTGCGGAACTCAATCAGTCGTTGCAAAAATTGATTGATAAAAACATTTCTGTTTACAGCCAACAAAAAACATTTATTGAAAATGCTTCTCACGAATTACAAACACCTTTGGCAGTTCTAAAATCAAAGTTGAATTTGTTGTTGCAAAACAAAAACATTACAAGCGAACAAGCGGAATTATTGACTGCGATTGATTTACCGCTTTCCCGAATGACAAGAATAAATAAAAACTTGTTGCTGTTGGCAAAAATTGAAAACAACCAATTTGCAGAAATTGAGACCATTGAATTGACCGAAATAATAAACGAAACGCTTGAATTGTTGATTGATTACACCACAACAAAACAAATTACCATTGATAAAAACCTTTCCGAAAAACTAACCCTTACTTGCAACAAAACTTTGCTTGAAATTCTTGTCAATAATTTGCTTATCAATGCTATTATTCACAACACCGAACAAGGAAAAATACAAATCAGTTTTTCGGACAAAACACTAACCGTTTCCAACACAGGAAAAACACCATTGAACAACGAAAAACTATTTGAACGCTTTGCTGTTTCATCTTCACAAACCACCAACAGCGGTTTAGGTTTAGCAATCGTAAAAGAAATTTGCAACCGCTATCAATGGAAAATAAATTACGCTTTTGAAAACAATTTTCATTCGTTTGCTGTAAAATTCTAATTTTCTTCTAATTCGGTTTTCACCTTTGCCCTTGTAAATTTTAAAATACAAAAGCAATGAAGAAATCAGCAATCTTGTTAGGTGCAATGTTCGCAGTATCATTCGCCAACGCACAAAAAGTTTCGGACAAAGAAGTTCCGACAGTTGTAAAAAACACTTTGCAAAAAAGTTATCCTAACGCAAAAGAAATTAAGTGGGAAAAAGAAAAAGCCAACTACGAAGCGGAATTTGAAGTTAATGAAACGGATTATTCACTTTTGATTGACGTTTCGGGAAACATTCTTGAAACAGAAGTGGAAATCAAAATTGATGAACTTCCTGCAAAAGCGAAAGAGTATGTTTCTAAAAACTATGCAGGGCAAAAAATCAAAGAAACTGCAAAAATTACCGACAGCAAAGGCGTTGTTACTTACGAAGCAGAAATCAAAGGCAAAGACCTGATTTTTGACAGCAACGGAAATTTCATTAAAGAAGTAAAAGAGTAATGACTAATAATTTTTTAAGAGCAACGCTTTTAATCAAAGCGTTGCTCTTACTTTCAATCAGCGTTTCTTTTGCTCAAACATCATCGGTTACACTTTCGGGCATTGTAAAAGACAAGAAAGACAAATCGGCTTTGCCGTTTGTAAATATTGTTTTGAAAACAGAAAAAGACAGTGCATTTGTAACAGGAACGGTTACAGATGATGAGGGAAGATTTACGCTTGCGGGCATTAAACCCAACAATTATTTTTTGGAAATTTCTTACATCGGTTACGTTACAAAAAAGCAAACACTTTTTGTTGGTAATCTTTCAGAATTTCTGAATGTGGCAACTATTGAATTGGAAGAGGAAACACAAACACTGAACGAAGTTGTGGTTACTGCAAAAGTTGATAATGTAAGTGGAAAAATGGATAAAAAAACGTATTCCGTTGAAGACAATATTAGTCAAGGCGGAGGCTCTGTTTTGCAAACAATGCAAAACCTGCCCGGTGTTACGGTGCAGGATAATAAAGTGCAACTTCGTGGCAACGATAAAGTAACTATACTGATTGACGGCAAACAAACGGCAATGACAGGTTTCGGCAATCAAACAGGTTTAGACAACATTCCTGCATCTTCTATTGAACGCATTGAAATCATAAATAATCCGTCCTCAAAATACGATGCTAACGGCAACGCAGGAATTATCAATATCATAATGAAGAAAAACAAACAAGAGGGATTTAACGGAAAGGTTAGTTTTACAACAGGTTTAGGGGCTTTGTGGGTGCGTAAAGAAAATTTGCCTACGATAAGACCGCAATACACTTTTACGCCAAAAGTCAATCCGTCCATTTCTTTCAATTACAGAAAAGGAAAAGTAAATGCGTTTTTTCAAGCCGATAATTTATACAAACACACACTTGACAAAAACGAATTTGTAACCCGAACTTACGATGACGGAACTATTATCAGACAACAATTAAAGCGAAACCGCAACACCAATTATTTCACTTCAAAAGCGGGAATTGATTGGTATATTAATGAAAAAAATACATTAACCGTTTCGGGTTTATTCGGAAGCGAAAAAATAATTGACAGAGGCGACCAACCTTTTTTCAATTCGGATTTATCAACCCGACTTCGTTTGTGGCAGTTTTTGGAAGACGAATTGAAAACAACGGCAATGGCTTCGGCAATGTATCAGCACAAATTCAAGCAAGCAGGACATTTGTTGAATGTTGGTTTCAATTATACATTTCACAGAGAAGATGAAAAATATTTTTACGATAATTATTTGCCGACTTCAACAGGAACGGACGCTTTTAAATTGTTGTCAGACGAACAGGTTTATGATTTCAATGTTGATTACATCAAACCTTTGAAATACGGGCGAATTGAAACAGGCGTGAAATTCCGATACAGAAACATTCCAACGAATATGGATTTTCAAGCAGGTGCAAATTCGGTGTTAGACACCAATGCAGGCGGCTGGGCAACTTACAACGAAGTTATTCCTGCATTATACGGAAACTACGTTTTTGAAAATGAAAAGTGGGAAGCCGAATTAGGTTTGCGAGTAGAATATGTAAAAATAGATTACAAAGTAAATCCAAATCACAACACTTACACAAGTGACGGATATGATTACATACAACCGTTTCCAAATTTTCGTTTGGCTTACAAAATCAATGACAGAAATAAATTGTCATTGTTTTACAACCGCAGAGTGGACAGACCAAACGAAGTGGACATTCGCATTTTCCCGAAATACGATGATGCAGAAATTATTAAAGTCGGCAACCCTGCATTGCGACCACAGTTTACAAACTCATTTGAATTAGGTTACAAAACAAGTTGGAAAAGCGGTTATTTTTATTCGGCAGCCTATTATCGTTTTGCAAATGCAACAATCACACGAATTTCAACCATTGTGCCTAATAGCAATTTGATTTACGCCATATTTCAAAATGCAGGTAAAAGCCACAATACAGGTTTGGAAATTGTGTTGAATCAAGACATAGCAAAATGGTATTCGTTCAACATCAACGCAAATGCTTATTACAATCAAATTGATGCTTTCACGGTTGAAAATTTGTATCCTGTTCCGCATACTTTTTCGGCAAACAAGCAAACCATTTTTTCGGGCAACGTAAAACTGAACAACAATTTTCATCTGCCGAAAAACTTTGAATTGCAAGTAACGGCAGTTTATTTAGCACCCGACATTATTCCGCAAGGAAAAATCGGACAGCGTTTTTCGTTGGATTTAGGACTTAAAAAATCTATACAAAAAGGAAAAGGCGAATTGTTTTTAAACGCCAACGACCTGTTAAATACAATGGTTATCAAAAAAGAAATTCAAGGCAACGGATTTTCTTATACAAGTGCCGACTATTACGAAACACAAGTAATCCGTTTGGGTTACAGCTATAAATTTTAAAACTATGTGGTGGATTTACGCAATACTATCAGCTTTGTTTGCTTCGCTTACAGCGATATTCGGGAAATTAGGCGTGGCAAATATCAATTCAAACCTTGCAACAGGCATAAGAACAGTTGTAATTTTGGTAATGATTTGGACAATTATTTTGACGAGAGGCGAAGCGAAAGGAATTAACACGTTGTCAAAACAAAACATCATTTTTCTTGTTATTTCGGGCATTGCGACAGGTTTGTCGTGGTTGTTTTATTTCAAAGCATTGCAGTTAGGAAACGTATCACAAGTTGCACCCATTGACAAACTAAGCGTAGCTTTGACAATCATTTTGGCAATGATTTTTTTAGGCGAAACATTGACATTGAAAACCGCCATTGGTGCAGGTTTGATTATTGCAGGAACTTTGGTAATGATTGTAAAATAACCATCACACAGGCAAGCACATTTGCAAGTCGCACAAAGCCGACACTCAAACCCAAACTTGCAAAAGAGCTTGCCCTTTCCCGACTGATTAAAACTTCATTTTTTTTCTTCCCCTCTTTTTGAAAAAATAAAAATACACCGACCGCACAACCGACACGACAACTCACGGCAGACACCCGACCACGACAGACAGAAGGGCAGCCGATAACAAGGGTTTGGCGAAATGCGGGGTGAAGTGCTTCGTATGAACATTTGTGCTAAATTTGAACTTTGGTGCTTCGATTGAAGTGTAGTGCTAAAAATCCCGCACTTCGCCAAGCCCCAAAACGTTAAAAATAAAACCATAAAAACTCATGAACAGAATCCTCGCATTAATTACACTGTCAGACAGTGGAATAGAAACCATCAAAAGCACTCCTGAACTACCTAAAAAAGAAATGGAATTCGTTAACAAATGGAAAGATGAAAATATCTTGGAAAGCTTTTTTATTTCTGTTTCAAAAAAGGATGCGGTACTAATTTTTCAAAATGTAGATGAAGCTAAAACAAAAGAGCTGATAGAAACATTGCCGTATTTCCCCTACATGTCAAAAATTGAATATCACAATTTAAATAAGCAATTTTAAGTGTTTCAATAAGCAAGGGAAACTCTAAATTCAACCACCATTCTTCATTCATGAAAAACAAAACAACCATCATATTGATCATTGCTGCCTCCTTTTTATCGGGCTTTGCTTTTAAATCGGTCATCAATAAAAATGAAAATGCTGAAACGCCTTTAAAGCGCGTCACCGGTATTGGCGGCATCTTTTTTAAATGCAAGGATCCTAAAAAAGTACGTGAATGGTATCAAACACACCTGGGCTTAAACACCAATTCCTACGGTGCTGTTTTTGAATGGCATCAGGGTGCCGATTCCACCAAAAAGGGTTTTACACAATGGAGCCCATTCAAAGAAACAACCAAATACTTCGAACCTTCCACCAAGGATTTTATGATCAATTACCGTGTTAATGATCTGGTAGCCCTGGTCAGCCAACTCAAAAAAGAGGGTGTTAGCATTCAAGATACCATCGAGACTTACGATTATGGTAAATTTGTACACATCCTGGATGTTGAAGGAAACAAAATAGAGCTCTGGGAACCGAATGATATCGAATACGAAAAAATGGGCAAACAAATGAATAGTCCTACCACCAAATAATACAGGATATTCACGCTGTTCTGAACGGAAGATTATCCTCCATACAATTGACAAAAAAAGGAGCCGAATGGCTCCTTTCTTGTTTTTGATCTTTTTATTCTTATTGAAGAACGATGCGTTTGTAGGCTACACCTTTCTCCGTTTGGATCGTTATAGTATAAACACCTCTCGGCATGTTTTCGGTGCTGATGGTTTCAGAACCTGTTACCTGTGCTTTGATGTACACAAGCTGACCGATCGCATTGTAAATGGTCAACACCATCTTTTCGTTACCCATCAATGATTTAACAGTAATGTTATTCGTTGCAGGATTTGGATACACTACATACTGGCTGTTGTTCACATTTTCATTGATCCCGATCAAGGATGCTGATTTAATGTTAGAGCGTGTTGTGTTGATGGTTGTTCTTGTTGGTGTACATGAATATGACCAAGCTACATCCACTCTGTAATCCGCATTCGGGAAGGATGCAAAATCAACATCGGTGTAAGTGGTGTTGCCTCCCGGGATAGTGGTTGTGATCGGCAGGAAGTTTCCTGTACCCAGATCATCGCGATACACTCTGTAGAATGTTACGGGGTTAGATGCATTCTCAATATCATACAAGGTCCATTGTAAGTTACCGCTTCCTAAATTTTGTAAGTGGATCGTTTTGTGGAAATCGCTCATGGCACCAACACCTCCGCAAGTATCCAATGCTGCTATTTTATAGCTAAATGCCGTTGTATTCGGGTTCGCCCCATAGTCGTGATACTCGCTTAATGAATCGTAGCCCACAGCGCCTATTTGCTGGAACACACCTGTTGTTACTTCACGGTAGATATAGAAACTATCGATCTGTGTGGTAACCGGTTTTTCCCAAACAACAATGTTGTGTGTAGAAAGTGTATCAACCGTTACTAAACACACAGGAACGTATGGTGTTGAGTTGTTAACAGTATAGGCTGCTGAAGGTGTGCTACAGCCTGAAACCGAATTAGTAACCGTTACCGTAAATGTTCCGGCTGTTGATGTTGTTATCGTTTGTGTGGTTTGTCCACTGTTCCAGGAATAAGTAACGCCCGGGATAGTAGAAGCTGTTAAGGTAACGGTTCCACCAATACATGTTTGGATCGATCCAGCAGCACTAATGATCGGTGTTGGAGGCGGTGTGTTAAATATTACCTGCGTTGCGGTTGATGTTTTTGGACAACCATTCTTCAAAATGGTGACAGAATAATAACCGCTGGAAGTAACGTAGATAGAATCATCTGTTGCACCACCAATTGCAATTCCGTTGATGTTCCAAACAAATGAATAAGGGGCTGCAGCGTTCGTTGAAGCAACTAACAGAACAGAATCACCCGCACAAGCTTGAACCGGACCGGCAAGGTCGATGGTAGCAGTATGTGAACAACCGGTACCTGTTGCAAAAACATAACCTGTTTTTACCAGCGTGTCTTTACAACCGTTTGCAATGTTGGTTGCCAACAAGGTTACATCATACAAACCGGAAAAGTTGTATGTGTAGAAAGAGGTTGTGTTGTTGTTATTCGCTGAAGAACCATCACCATAATACCAGGTGAAGTTGTATTGTGATAAATTCGGTGTGTTGTTGTTGAAAGCAGTTGCCAATGGAGCTGCGCCTGTTTGCGGACTTGCAGAGAAGTCTAATCCATAATTTGCAGGGATAATACCAATGGTTGTTGAAACAGAAGTAACAGAGCATCCTCTGGCATCAGTAACAATAACCGAATAGGTTCCAACACCTAAATTAGACGCTGTGTTTCCGCCTGTAAAACCGTTGCTCCATAAGTAAGTATAAGGAGCGCTACCACCGCTTACTGTGGCTGTGATCGATCCGTCAGTAGCTGCACAATTGGTATTTGTTTTAGACAAAGAAACCGAAAGTGGCGCACTTGGTTGAGTGATCGTAGCAATAGCAGAATAGGTTTGTCCGGAATTATCGGTCACCGTACACATATACGTTCCCTGTGTTAAATTACTTGCTGTTGCGCCCGTTTGAACAGGGTTGGTATTCCAGCTATAGGTATATGGAGGAACTCCACCAACTACAGAAACTGTTATTTGGCCATTGCTACCTCCAAAACAGGAAACATCGGTTTGAGTTGTTGTTCCAACCATCATTGAAATAGGGTTGTTCGAACAAATAGATGTTACAGGGATCTTGTGGTAAACCACCTCTGCAAGTGTGTCCGCCTGTGCATCTGACGGAACACCAACCCCATGACCGGTTGAAGCGTCTCTTAAAACAGTTAGGTGAACGTTGGCATCTACATTTTTCGCCATAGCAGCAAAAGCACCTTCGGTATAATCATAAGCACCCGAAACATCTTCCGGTGAGATCACATCCAATGGTGGACACCATGTTGTTCCCCCGTTGGTTGATCTTGTTAAAAGCGTGTGTCTGTATCTTTTTCCTGTGAGAACACTTCCGCTTTCTGTTTTGCCATCATATAAACTGGAATAAGCCAAGTATAAGTTTCCGCTGGCATCTATTCCCGGACTAGGATGAGATGTGATCGCTTGTGTATAAAAGCCGGATGTAATAGAGCCTAAAACACCATCGGTGTTGATCTCTTTATGGCTGGCAATTGCCACCGGGTTGTTGGGTGTCATCCCTTCTTTCCAATACATGATGGCATCACCCGTTACATTATAAGAAACGTTTGTTGTAGAAGGGTTTTGAGACACATATCCCCTTCCGTACCAAACATGCGCCACATTTGAATTGTCTAATAAAACTGAAATGGTACGGTCGCTTGTTTCAATTAGATCCCCGGTACCATCCGTGTTCAGGTCGGTATTCATGGTTGCTTCATTGTAAAAAGGAATCGGGAATTGTTTTACAATCGTTTTTGTCCAGGTGTTTCCATTGTCTGTTGATTTTAATAAGATCACATCGGTTACAAAGCCTGCAATTGCAATCGCGATGTTGTTTCCTCTGGCATCAATGGCATACGAATCCCCCCAAAAGCCTTTGTATTGAGTAGAGTCGATCTGTGGAATGATAGTTCTTATTTTATCCCAGGTAACACCTCCGTCCAATGAACGGGAATAAGTAACGGGACTTGTTTGTCCCATAAAAGGAATGTTTGTTGGTCCACCGGCATGGGAGATCATGTGAATGGAGTTTCCATCAGCTCCTCCTGCAACCAATCGTGGCCAATAATCGGCAAAACCTAAATTTGTTTCTATCCAGGCACCGGTACCTTTTGTTGGGCGTCTTGTTATTGTTAAACCACTTGCGTGGGCTGCAACCACCTCTGCCCCACTAGCGGTTACAGCAATAGAAGGGAATCCGGTTCTGTTTGTTTCAATTCTAGCTGTTGGGGTTGGTTGCCATGTAGAACCATCATAATAATTATAACCGGCTCCTCTGTCGGGATAAGCAGCATTAGTTGTTAATGAAAAGTTCCATGCTGCAGAAAGAGAACCATCTGAATTTTTCACAAAAGCATTAGGAATGGAAGCGTTGGTCTGCAATTGATAGGTAGTGTATCCGATCACCTGAGAACTTGCACCTTGAATGTTGTTGATGAATGTTGATCCATTGTATTTTCTGATCCCATTGATGGCTCCGGTGCTGATGGAACCCGACCATGCTGTTGATCCATTATACCAGGTCATGGCATAATGTGCTAGATTGTCGATGTTGCTCCAATTGATCCCATTGTCGTTAGAATAAATAGAGCCTAAAGCTCCGTGACTAACAAGGGTTGTAGTATATGGAATGTGTTCTATATCACCGAACTGAAATGTGCCGTTAGGTGTTACCTGCGACCAGGTAGATCCTCCATTGGTTGTTTTATAAAGTGCACCATTCGTGTCGGTAAAAAAGCCGTTGTTTGCATTTATAAAATCAAGGTCACGCGCATTTGCTGCTACTGCCGCAGAGGCGGTCCAGGTTAATCCGGCATCTGTTGATTTAAAAACACGGCCTAAAGAGCTTGGAAACCAAATAGTGTTTCCATAAACAGAAAACTTGTCTACAATACCATACTCGCTGGCTTGCGGTGCAGGAATGTTTATAGACGGTGTTCTTGTCCAGGTGGTCCCGCCATTGTTGGTTGTATAAATTTCGTAATAACCACCGCTAGGATCACCAATAGCTATTCCATTATTCGCATTCCAAAAGTGAATAATGTTTGGAAAAGAGGTTGCTCCGTTAAAAATAAGTCCGGCCGCTTGTTGCGTCCAGTTGGCTCCTCCATCAGTAGTTTTAAATATTCCGCCACCCGATCCTGCAGAGTTGTACATGGCCACCCAGGCTGTGTTGGCATCAATTGCTGTAATATTAGAAAAATCATAAGTAGTTGGCGCTGCATTCACAATCCCCGGAGTCCAGGTTACCCCACCATCGGTGGTTCTGGTAAAGTCGCGACAAGGAGAAGCGCTTGCATTGTCTTTTGCTACAGCCCATGCTGTGCTTTGATCTATAGCAACAATGTCAACAATTCTGCGGTTAGCTGTTGTTAAGCCTGCTCCTTGTGTTGTCCATTGAGAAAACGCTGAGCCACTGATCAAAAGGCCAATTAAAAAAAATACTGATCGGGTAGTTTGTTTCATACTCTTTTTGTTTATTTAGATTTAATCTATCTTGAAGACAAATATACTATTTCATTTGTTTTCTATTCTTTGAATTTTTTACGAAATATGTCTAAACATCAGACCGCTGCATTTCTCTACGGAGAGTGTCGATTTTATTTTTTTAGATTAGATTTGTTTCTCTAAACCTTAAAATATTATGGAAAAAACTAAAATTACTGTGGAGGCAACCATCAATGCTTCTGTACAAAAAGTGTGGAAATGCTGGACGGAGCCTAAACATATTACCAAGTGGTGTTTTGCATCTGACGACTGGCATGCGCCTGTAGCAGAAAATGATCTGCGCGTGGGCGGTAGTTTCATGTCGCGCATGGAAGCAAAAGACGGTAGCTTCGGTTTTGATTTTGGTGGTGTGTACGATGGCCTTACAACCCACGAACACATTTCCTATACCATGGAAGATACACGCAAAGTAAGCATCACATTTGACGGTGATGATAAAAGCACCAAAGTAACCGAGACCTTTGAAGCAGAAAGCGAAAACCCTGTGGAGATGCAGCAAGCAGGCTGGCAAGCCATATTGAATAATTTCAAGAAATACGTGGAATCTATTTAATTTTAAAACATGAAAATTCTATTGATCATTATTCTGGTTGTTGTGTCTATTGTGGCACTCCTGCTTTTGCTGGCACTTTTTGTCAAGAAAGATTATTTCGTTCAACGCGAGATCCTTGTAAATACCTCTATTGACGATGTGTTTGAATACCTGCGTTTTTTACGTAAACAGGAAAAATTCAGCAAATGGGTAATGGCCGATCCTGATATGAAAAAGGAATTCAAGGGCACAGATGGCGAACCGGGATTTGTGTATGTATGGGATAGCAAAAAAAGAGCCGGTGCAGGAGAGCAAATATTAGTAAGCCTTGAAAGACCAACGCGATTGAATATGGAAGTTCATTTTATCCGTCCGTTCAAAGCCATTGCAAAAACACCATTCATTCTGGAAGACAAAGGAAATGGACAAACTCTTATTAAATGGGAAATGCACAGTGCCGTGAATTACCCCATGAATGCAATGCTGTTGTTCTTTACTGCTGATAAAATGTTAGGTCCCGACATGGAAGAGAGTCTGAACAATTTGAAACGGATCTTAGAAAAGTAAACGCATGAAAACCTTCGCTCATATCACCGAATACATTTTAAGCTTTCCTAAAGACACACAAGCGCTTTTGGAACAGATGCGCATAACCATACAAAAAGCGGCTCCTCATGCAAAAGAAAGCATGAAATATGGCATGCCTACCTTTGAGTTAATGGGTAACCTGGTTCATTTTGCAGCTTATAAAAACCATATTGGCTTCTACCCTGCTCCATCGGGCATCATTGCATTTAAAAAAGAATTAGCGGGATACGTTACATCCAAAGGCGCTATTCAATTTCCAATTGATAAAAAATTGCCTTTGACTTTAGTAACGAAGATCACTAAATTCAGAGTAAAAGAAAGCCTTGAAAAAGCCAAAACAAAAAAGAATTACCGCACATGCGAGAACGGGCACTCCTTTCTGAAAAGCAGCGATTGTCCTGTTTGTCCTATATGTGAAAAAGAGAAAAAGCCATCAAGCGGATTTTTGTCATCATTGGCAGCGCCCGCACGCAGAGCGTTGGAGAACAAAGGAATTAAAACGATACAACAAGTTTCAAAATACAGCGAAGCAGAATTATTGGCTTTGCACGGATTCGGAAAATCCTACTTGCCGGCATTGAAAAAAGCGCTGAAAGAAAAAGGGCTATCGTTTAAAAAATAGCTTGATAGGTCCTTTGCTTTTCGCTTTGTTTGGCTTAGATTTGATAAAAATAATCCGCTACTTAATAGCGCATATCCGCCACAATTAGGGTAGATTGGCGCTATGGTAGGGCGGGTATAAACTAGTTACCTGCCATTTTAGGGCGACCTGCAAACTTGAAACATTTTAGATTTAAACAGACAACATTGACATACTTAAAAAACATAATTATAACAATCCTGCTGACAGTTTTATCCCAAACTGCTTTCGGGACAACTTGGAGTGCAGCCTATCCTTACGCACAGAAAATAGACGGTCAAAATGTTGTAATCAAAGCATTTCCTTTCGACCCATATTCGGGAAGTCCTATGATTGGAGTTACAAAAGTTTATCTCAACAAAAAGCTGCTTTACACCATCGATAAATATTATAGAGAGAGAATATTCACAAGTAATGACGGACAATATTTGGTTGTAGTTCACACGTCAAATTCTGCTGGTATTGCAAGCTATACTTCATTCGGAATAGAAAAATTAAATTTTAATCAACCTGCTATTGAGGTGTTTAAAAACGGACAACCTTTCAAAACATTTACGCTAAAAGATATAGTTGACACAACAATACTTGCGAACAATGGACGATTTTTTTATTGGGGTTACAATGTGGACTTTGAAGCATTTGATAAAGCGATTTGGAATTGTAACTATTGGCGAAAGGATTTAACAAGAAGTGATAAGAAAGAATGTTTAAACGGTGACACGACTTCATATTGCAGAGAGTGGATACAAGGTTGCGACTCTTTGAAAATTTTTGAGCAGGAAAAATTTGTTTATACTAACTCCATTTATGTTCAAGACAATTCACTTTTCGTTTTGACCAATCAGAATGTTGTTGTAAAACTTGACTTTGCAACATTGTCCGTTCAACAAATACCTTTTGACAAGATAGTTGCAGACAAGAAAACTTTTAATCCGCCCAAACTCAATCGTAAATACAAAAAAGTAAAACTTCCTGACAAGTTTGACCAACCAAATATGAAAGACGGAAGAAGTTTTGAAAAAGGAATAGCCGACCTTTTTGGTTTGTCTGTTCCAGAGAGCAAGGAAAAAGAAACGTTCTGTGTTTTTATTAATTACTTAGTTCTTGACCGTAATGGAAAATGTGTGGACTTCTATGGAACTGTTAATGACGAAAGAATTTCAGAGTTTTTCTCACCTGAATCATTGAACAAAGAGATGACGGAAAAACTAAACAAATGGGTAAAGGAACAAACATTTGAAACTAAACTTATCCCGAAAGGATTTGACGGGTATTCGTTTCTTTGTATAGTAAATTTGAAATGACGACACAAAGAAAAACGGCAGGTAACAGCACATTTGCAATAGGCGGAGTTTCGTGCTCCGCAGACAGTTTTGTGGTTACAGAAAGTTCAGTTCTCCGCATAAACATTTGTGGTGAAAAGCCCGCCCATCGCAAATCTGCAAAACGTTAGCGCTAATATGAGTTCCTAATATCATAATTTACTAATGATTGGGAGATTTTAATCTCTCATCAATTGGTAGTTCAATAAACTCTAAAATTTCAACTTGACCAAAATCTTTGAATAAAGGATTTAATATGTAATTAGATTCCAATCCAACTATGGTAGATGGTACTTTTAATGCAAAAAAATCTCTGCTTTTAGCGAAATTGGAGAAAACCTCTGTTGTTTTAGAGGAATAAGGATATTGGCTCCATCTCTCTGGTAAATCATTCAATTCTTTAATCTCAAATTCTTCAGGAATTTTAATTTTTGCTATTAAAATGGCTTGGGGCAAATTGGCTATGTTCTCCGAATGTACATAGTATTCCAAAAGCGCTAATGAAATATTTTCAGAACAATAAACAGCTCTGGTTCCAACTTTATTCCACCTACCCCCAACTTTTTCAGCTCCAATACCCGATAACGTTTGATCTTTGTATTTAACGTTTGCAACCCTGTAAACTATCATTAGCTGTAAACATTATATTGAATTCTGACAATTTCATTTTCTACCATTTCAAACCCGAAACTACTATCCAATAATTCGAAAGGTTTTTTATTCCCAAGTGCTCTGGAAGGAGTAACAAGCCATCGTCTAAAGTCTTCCTTTGTATCAAAAACCTCATAGCCTAAACCAAACAGCCTTGCCAATTCATAGATTCTTTCAGATGTTTCTCTACTATAAACTGTTTTCTTCTGCATGCTGCTGATAGAAGTCGGTAGAATTAATTCAAATTCCTTTTCGGTGGCGCCAATATTTATAATCAATTGTTTCCAATCAGCTTTTTTGACACCTTCTCTTATTCGATCAATCAATTCCATCTGATATCCCGGGGCATCCTTGGCATTTACGACTACCCAAGATGGAGAAAACTTAACTAATCGCGCCTCGCTTTTAACAGATTTAGTTACAGCAAGTTTTACGCCTCGTCTTGAGGTTGTCTTGTTTGTGCGTTCTGATGTTGATTTTGTTCTCATGATTGTATTTATACAATTAATTAAACGTAAATTTACAACAAATATTACAACAAAAAAAATATTTAATCAATTAATTAATACAACCGCCAACCCTTAAATCTCGTTTCGAAACAACAAATCTGTTTAAACAAAATAATTCTAACTTCGAACCCACTATTTATTTAAAAAGCCTGATCGAGTGCCAGCGCACAAGCCCCAACATAGAAAAAAAATGAATCACAAGCAAACTGAATATTATTTTTCGCCAATCGTTTTGTTTTTTGCTACAATATTCGTGATCATTTTTACGGTCGGACCGTCTTATCTTTTTTTTGCGTTTTACAAAGAAAATTTACTGGTAGCAATAGCCTTTTCCTTGCCTCTAATTGTTTTATTAATCGGGCTTCCTGACTATCTCCGGTTTATGTACTGTGCAATAATAAAAAAACCTGCTCTTGTGCTAAATAACGAGTCTTTAATAAACAATGCTGACGGAAACGTTTATTGTTGGAATGATATTAAATCAATTTCCTACGAGCCCCATACTGGATTTAGGGCGCCTCCCGGTGGTTATATCTCTGTGACATTAAGAGACACACAAAGTAAAATTAGAATTCCGCAGAATTCAATAAAATGTAAAACAACAAAACTGTTGCATGACTTACAGAAATTCCACCAGGCGTATCATAAACAAAAGTTTGATAAATCAAATGGCGGCACTTAACTGACATGGTGTATAAATCATTGGCTTTGATATCAAACATGCTTTTAAGAAAATTAAAATATCTTTATAAAAAATTAGATCATGAACATCATCGCATTTGGAGCATCAACAAGTAAAAAATCGATAAACAAACAGTTTGCAACATTTGTTGCCAATCAATTTGAAGGAAACACCATTGATGTGTTAGACCTGAACGACTTCCCTTTGCCCCTGTTTTCGGTTGATCTGGAGGCTGAGAGCGGACACCCTGCAATCATTAACGATTTTATTCAAAAGCTCGAAAGTGCTGATCTGATCATCATTTCCATGGCAGAACACAATGGTGGATTTACAGCCGCTTTTAAAAATTTGTTTGATTGGACATCGCGTGTAAAGGCCAACATGTTTGAAAATAAAAAACTGTTCTTGCTTGCTACATCGCCTGGTGGACGTGGCGGCATGTCCTCATTAGAGGCTGCTGTTAGTCGTTTTCCGCGCCATGGTGCACAGATCATCGGACAATTCTCTTTACCAAAATTCAACGAAAACTTTAATGCAGAAAAGGGCATTTTGAATGAAGAATTAAATACGTCTTTCTTAAAAGAACTTGCTGCTGTTAGATCTTCTATTTAATCTTTATGAACAAGTCAATCGAATTAAATACACCGCGTTTGTTGCTGAAAAGCATCACTCCTGATATCATACACGAACTCTTTCAAAACAAAAGCAAAGAAGAGTTGATGTCGTTCTTTAACATGGATGAAGCCGGATATGAACGTTTAAAAGAAATGAATGAGGCGGGAATGGAGAGTTTTAGAGTAGCATTGTTCTACTTTTTGCTGATCGATAAAACAAACGGAAAAGTGATAGGTGAATGTGGTTTTCATTCTTGGAACAAAGCACATCACCGTGCCGAACTGTATTATCATCTGAAAAATGATTCTGATAAAAGAAAAGGATTCATGACCGAAACGGTAAAAGAGGTTCTGAATTATGCTTATAATGAGCTGAAATTACACCGTGTGCAAGCTTTGGTTGCCAGAGAGAACATTGCCTCCATTAAACTATTAGAACGCTTTAAATTCAAAAAAGAAGGTGTTTTACGCGAAGATTATCTGGTAGATGGTAAAATGGAAGATTCTGTTTGTTATTCTTTACTCAAACATGAGTGGGAATCAGGCACATAAATATTCTAGATGCCATAAGAGGACTTTGAAGAATTCCGTTTTTTTAATATATTTACTTATAAGAAATGCGATCATTCTTTTTTTTTATCGCCCCGTTTTATCTTTCTCTGTCTTCGCTTGGACAGACTCCCGATTATTTTGCCAATGACCCCAAATGGCTTTGTGGGCTTTGGAACTCTAACCAATGGAACCCGCCATACATTGCTTCAACATCAACCTATGTTTATTATTTAAATGGCGACACAACAATCAATGGAAATGTATTTCATCGCTTGTTTTCAAGAGGCGAAACCGTTTATTCGGGTCCAATTCCCGCTTTGAATTTTGATGCCTTTACCGGGTATTACCTAAGGCAGGAAAATAAAGACATTTATTCTTATACAGACACAACAGAGAGTTTGCTGGTGAGCTATGATTATAGCCTTGGCGACACGGTTAGGGGCTCTGTTTTTCAGGCTTGCGGTTTCCAACAATCAACCATCCAAAAAATTGACTCGGTACTAATAAACTCCTCTTACAGAAAAGTTTTTTATTTAGACTCTGTCTCCGGACCTTTGTTTACAGAGGGCGTTGGTCATCAGTTACAAACAAATAGTTCGCTTGGCGAGTTTATTATGCCGCTTTGCCAGGGTGTTGGTTTTGACTATACCATTTCTTGCTTTGGTTTTGGAAGTACTGCCTTTTGGGATTCTCAAGGCTTGGGAGGCAATTGTCTTTTAAATGTTGGTATTACTGAAAAGAAAAAGGGAGAAAAAATACAGGTCTTTCCTAATCCATCTTCCGGTTCTACATGGGTTTCTTTTGAAAAAACACATCCGTCTGTTTCTGTTGTCATTTATACTGTTTTAGGCCGGGAGATTGACAGAAAAACTTATTCAAACACTTCAAAAATTGATCTAGACATTGATGGTCCACAAGGGATGTATTATCTCGAAATCGTTTTTGATAATAAAGAAAAAAACACGCTTAAATTCATTAAACAATAAAGCGTTCTGCGAGAGGATTATCTTGTAGGTGGTAAAATGGAAGATTCTGTTTGTTATTCCTTGCTCAAACATGAACACTTTAAAATCAACAATAAATGAAGATCGTTTTTGCTCTTTTGCTATGCATCAATTCTGTTTTTGTTTTTGCTCAAAATATTCAAAAAACATTTGTTGTTAATTCAACTGTGGACAATCTGTGGATGCTACATTTAAAAAGAGACAACTCTTTTGTATATACTCACTGGTCTGGGTTTTCCGGTCTCTCTACGATTGATTCTGGAAGCTATGTATTAAACAAGAAACAAATAACATTTCGTTCTTCAAAAGATTCTAAAGGAAAGTTCAATAACGAAACTTATTATTTAGAAAAGTATCGTACAAAAAGAGCAAACTATACAATGTACATTCATACTGAAAAAAAGCGCTTTAAAAGAAGCGGTTATATTCTATCGAAGGGCTCTAGATAATCACCCTTCAACACTCCACCAATCGTCCTTCATCCATCATCAATCGTCCTTCTATTTTATTCCCTTGCGTTCTCTCCAGATCTGATTGAATGATTTGGCGGCAACTTGCGGAAGATCTCTGCGCTCGCCCCATTGTTTTTTGAAGAATTGTTTTAGCATAAAGTTTTTCAACTTCGCTCCGCCTTTGTCCATTTTGCTGCGTTTTAGCATGGCGCCTTTCCAGAAGAACCATACCCAGTTCTCTGTTTTGGTACTCAAGCCTTTCTTTTGAAAATCGGAACGGTTCAGCAATAAAAGCTTGTGAATATCGATCTTTACTGGGCAGACATCGGTACACTTTCCACACAATGTTGATGCAAAACTCAAATGTTTGTACTCGTTGGTATCCTTCATATACGGAGTAATGATCGATCCGATCGGGCCGCTATACGTTGTTCCGTAGCTATGTCCACCTACCGTTTGATAAACCGGACAGGCATTCAAACAAGCGCCACAACGGATGCACGACATCGCTCTGCGTTGCTCTGTTTCTGCCAACACATTGCTTCTTCCATTATCCAGCAGGATCACGTACATCTCATCCGGACCATCGTTCTCGCCCGCTTGTTTAGGACCGCTGTAAATGGTGTTATACACCGTCATTTGCTGTCCGGTACCATGCGTAGCCAAAAGCGGCCAAAACAGCTCCATATCGTTAATAGAAGGCACTACCTTTTCTATCCCCACGATCACGATCTGGATCTTCGGAAATGACATGGACAACACACCATTTCCTTCATTCTCGGTAACTGCAACAGCTCCGGCATCAGCAATAATAAAATTCGCTCCACTTACTCCAACCTCTGCTTTGCTGTATTCCTGGCGCAATTGAAGACGAACGTAGGTGGTGATCTGTTCCGGTGTCCACTCTAATGGTGTTTGTTTTTTCTCGTGAAAGGTCTTCGCCACATCTTCTTTTGAAAGATGCATAGCCGGTGTTACAATATGATAAGGCGGTTCGTTTCTTAATTGTACAATGTATTCGCCCAGGTCGGTCTCAATACTCTGTATTCCTGCGTCTTTCAGCTCTTCGTTAAAATCGATCTCTTCGGTGGTCATCGATTTGGCTTTTACCACCGTTTTGGTGTTGGCCTTTTTCATAATGGCCAGACTTTCTTTTATGGCCTCTTCTGCATCCTGCGCCCATATTACCTTTCCGCCTCTACGAAGAAAATTCGCTTCAAACTCTATCAAATATTTTTCAAGATTGTCAACAGCCTTCTGCTTACGTTCTGCCGCTCTTGTGCGCGCCAATTCAAGGTTTGAGAATTGTTCTTTCCCCTCCAAAACCTTTTTATCGTATTGAGCAATATTAAACCCGATCGTTTGACGATGTGCTACATCAAACGCTTTTTTTTCGGATGCTTCTAAAAATGCTTCTAGTGCCTTTGACATATTTTTATTTTTCTACCTCTCCCCAGCCCCTCTCCATGGGAGAGGGGTAAAAGCAAAGGGTGTTTTATTTTTTTCTTAAATCCTCTTGCGTCTCGCCCCCTCTCTTATGGAGAGGGGATTAAGGGGAGAGGTCTTTACTTTTTATTGCTATCCACCTTTATTCTTTCGTTTCTGTTAGCAAGCTCCCAGGCCGTAAAGAACACCAGACGGGTGATCTTTTCCATTTTATTAAAATCGATCTTGCTCACTTCATCTGTTTCCTTGTGATAGTCGGCATGAACACCGTTAAAATAAAAGATCACAGGAATGCCTTTTCTTGCAAAATTGTAATGATCGGAACGGTAGTAAAAACGGTTCTTGTCATTCTCATCGTTGAATGTATAATCCAATTCCAAATTGCTATATGTTTTGTTGGCGTTTTCGCTGATCTGATGAAGTTCCGAGCTAAGTTTGTCCGAACCGATCAAGTAGATGTAATTCGAGTTGTTGCTGTGTTTTTCATCCAATCGCCCGATCATATCTATATTCAGGTCGCAAACCGTATTCTTCAAAGGAAATTCCGGATTCTCTACATAATACGATGAACCCAACAGGCCCTTCTCTTCACCCGAAACAGCCATAAATAACATACTTCTGCGTGGTCCTTTTCCTTCTTTTTTTGCTTTTGCAAATGCTTCTGCCAACTGAATAACAGCAACGGTTCCCGAGCCATCATCATCTGCACCGTTATATACCACATCGCCCTCTTTTCCTAAATGATCGTAGTGTGCGGTGATCACGATCAACTCGTCTTTTTTGTCGGTTCCTTCTACATAACCCAACACATTCTCCGCGATCACTTTCTCTGTTAAGTTCTTAACCGTAATGCTCATGGGCGCTTTGGCCATTATAGAAACCGGTTTTTGTGATTCGCTGATCTTCTTTTTGATCTCTTCGGTATTTGATTTTTTTAGAATAGCATTCGCTACATCTTTAGAAATATAGATCACCGGCATCTCTGTGCCTGATTTGTTAAGTCTTAGCGAGCTTGACTCCAGACGGTGTTTGTTTTGCTCCAGACTTTTCGCCATGTCTTCTACTACTACCAACAGCATTTTAGCGCCTTGTTCGCGTGCTTTCTGCACCTTGTTCTTATAATAACTGCTCCATAGCGAAGCCTCCTTTTTGCCAGTTAACAAAGAGTTTCCATCTGTTCCATACGGCTCTCCGCTCAATATCATTACTGCTTTGTCTTTTACATCATTTCCTGTATAATCGCTATACTTTGTATCATCGATACCATAGCCCAAAAACAAGATCTCTTTCGCTTGGATCGTCTGTTCGCTTAATCCCGGGAAGTGATAAAAATCTTTTTTAGGCTCCAATAATTTTCCTTTCAGCTTTATTTCTGCGGCTTTTGGAAGCACGAGCTCTAATGGGTATGTTTGATAATAAGTGTCTTCTTTATAAGGAGGAATGCCAAACGATTTAAACTGGGCCTGAATATAATCAGCCGCCATTTTCTGTCCCTTTTTGCCGGTTTCGCGGCCTTCAAAGCTGTCTGAGGCTAAAATGGTCAGGTGTGTTTCCAGGGCATCGGCTGTAATGGTATTGGAAAAGCGGATGGCCGCAGTGTCCTTCTGAGAAAAAGCGTTTAAAGAAATGAACAAGCAGGCACTTGTCAGTAATTGTAAAATACCTGAAAATGAGTTCTTGCCTAACATCCTTCGCTTATTTTTTTTACTCTGTCCGTATGTCTTCCGCCTTCAAATGCAGTAGCATAAAAAATATCCACGCATTTTTTTGCTTCTTCCTCACTGATATAGCGCGCAGGAAGGGTTAATATATTAGCGTCATTATGTAAACGGGCCAATTCAGCTATTTCAGCATTCCAGCAAAGTGCAGAACGAATTCCCTTGTGTTTGTTTGCTGTCATGTTGATGCCATTGCCGCTACCACACATTAATAATCCCGCATCGAATTCTTTGCTTTCTACTGCATTGGCAACCGGATGAGCAAAATCGGGATAGTCGGCCCGCTCCTCGGAATAACATCCGAAATCTTTAATCTCGTGTCCTTTTGATTGTAGATAGACCTTTAATTTTTCTTTTAAATGAAATGCTGCATGATCACATCCAATAGCTATTTTCATAGTTCCTTATATATAAATGTTAATATCGGGCGTAGCCCGCGAAAATTTTTATTTTTAGCTGTGTCAAACCAGGGTTATTAACCACAATTAACACGTTTGTAAAGTTCAAAAATAAAGCGCTGATAATTAAGGCTCTAGTTTTTATTTTATTAACATGAAACCTGTTGAAAATAAAAGCTTTTGTTATAAATGTGTAGAAGATTTTTCTTGCTTTGTTAAATTATAATGTTGCTTGTATTAATTTTTGATACTTCCTATTTAAACTTATCAGTATTTTATACAATCAATCAACAGTTTTATAACAGAATTAAACGTACTTTTGCAAAAAATTTATTAGATAATAACACTATCAACAATGTGTTGATAAAGTATGAATTATCTATTATTCAATCGTTTATAAAATAATAAAGTTTGAATACTTGTTAATGAACTTTTATAACTGAATAGAACAAGTTTTTAATGAACATTTTTTACAACAGACTAACAGACCAATAACAACAACAATTTTATTTTAAATTAAAATATTTATTATTTATTGATATGGTTAACGACTTGCAGACAAAAGGTTTTTTGGATATTCCAATTGATTTATCACTAGATTTGTTCGCTGAGATCAATAAATTAAAAAAGGAAAAAAATGCGATCATACTTGCCCACTATTATCAGGATGCCGATATTCAGGATATTGCTGATTATATTGGTGATAGTTTAGGTTTATCGCAACAGGCTGCTAAAACCGATGCGGATATCATTGTTTTTGCCGGAGTGCATTTTATGGCTGAAACAGCGAAGATCCTTTCTCCTAATAAAAAAGTTCTTTTACCCGATCTTAAAGCAGGATGTTCATTGGCTGATTCTTGTCCGGCCGATAAATTTGCTGAATTTAAAAAACAATATCCCGATCATTTAGTGATCTCTTACATTAATTGTACGGCTGAATTAAAAGTTCATACCGATATTGTTTGTACTTCAACAAACGCATTACAGATCGTTGAGAGCCTTCCTAAGGAACAAAAGATCATATTTGCTCCTGATAAGAACTTGGGTGCTTATATCAAGAAAAAAACGGGTCGTGATATGGTATTGTGGGATGGTGCCTGTATGGTTCATGAGATCTTCTCTTTGGAAAAGATCATTCAATTGAAGAATAAACATCCTAAAGCTCTTTTATTAGCTCATCCCGAATGTGAAGCGAATTTACTGGATATCGCAGATTATATAGGTAGTACAACAGGTATATTGAATTTTGCTACTAAATCGGATGCTACTGAATTTATTGTTGCTACCGAAGCGGGTATTATTCATCAAATGCAATTGAAGAATCCAGGAAAGACTTTTATTCCTGCACCACCAAATAATACCTGTGCTTGTAATGATTGTCCACACATGAAGTTAAACACACTGGAAAAGTTATATAACTGTTTAAAATACGAGCAACCGGAGATTATTATGGATGAAAAGTTAATTAAGGATGCTCGTAGACCAATTGAGAAAATGTTAGAATTATCGGCTCAATTTGGATTATAATTAATTGATTATCAATATTTTATATATATGTTTAGATTATTTATCCCTCTTTTATTGTTATTAGCAGCACTTGTTTGGTCATGCTATGCATTTTTCATTAAGAAAGATGTGAAACTTGTTAAAGGTGTTCTAGGATTTACTGCTTTTTTTAGTATAATCTGGATAGGTATTTATTACTTTTTGTTTGCTTAGAAATGTTTAAAGAATACGATGTAATTGTTGTTGGTGCCGGTCATGCCGGTTGTGAAGCTGCTGCTGCTGCTGCTAACATGGGATCTTCTACCCTATTGATCACTATGAATATGCAGACGATCGCTCAAATGAGTTGTAATCCAGCTATGGGAGGCATTGCAAAAGGACAGATCGTTCGTGAAATAGATGCTATTGGTGGTTATTCCGGTATTGTAACAGATCGTACTGCAGTACAATTCCGTATGTTGAATATGTCAAAGGGTCCAGCTATGTGGAGTCCACGCGCTCAAAGTGACCGTCATCGTTTTGCTGAGGAATGGAGAGTGATGTTAGAGAATACTCCTAATCTTGACTTTTGGCAGGATATGGTGAAAGGACTTATTGTAGAGAATGGAAAAGTTTGCGGTGTTATTACCGGAATGGATATCGAGATAAGAGCCAAGGCAGTTGTTTTAACCAATGGTACTTTTTTAAATGGTGTTATTCACTTAGGTGAAAAACAATATGGTGGTGGACGTGCAGGTGAAAAGGCTGCAACCGGAATTACTGAACAATTAATTCAGTTAGGATTTGAAGCCGGCAGAATGAAAACGGGAACTCCTCCCCGTGTGGATGGAAGATCATTAGATTATTCTAAAATGGAAGTTCAACATGGTGATGAAAATCCATATAAATTTTCTTACCTGGATGTTGAACAATTTGAATTTAGAAAGAAAAGATCGGATGCATTTGTGAACGGTCCGCATGGACAGTTGCCTTGCTACATTACTTACACCAATGATGAAGTTCATGATATTTTAAGAACCGGTTTTGAAAAGTCTCCGATGTTTACCGGAAGAATTCAAGGATTAGGTCCGAGATATTGTCCAAGTATTGAAGATAAGATTACCCGTTTTTCTGAACGTAACAGACATCAAATTTTTGTTGAACCGGAAGGTTGGAATACGGTAGAAATTTATGTGAATGGATTCAGTACTTCTTTACCTGAAGATGTTCAATATATGGCATTGAAAAAAGTTCCGGGATTTGAGAATGTAAAAATGTTTCGTCCTGGCTATGCTATTGAATACGATTATTTTCCTCCTCAACAATTAGATCTAACATTAGAAACAAAGTTGGTGGAGAATTTATATTTTGCCGGCCAGATAAATGGAACAACAGGATATGAAGAAGCAGCTTGTCAGGGATTAATGGCGGGCATCAATGCACACTTAAAGATCAATAAAAAGGAGCCATTTATTCTACAACGTTCAGAAGCATACATTGGAGTTTTAATTGACGATCTTGTAACAAAGGGTACAGAAGAACCATATCGTATGTTTACTTCAAGAGCTGAATATAGAATTTTATTACGCCAGGATAATGCAGATATCCGTCTAACTCCTAAGTCGTATGAATTAGGACTTGCTTCAAAAGAAAGATTGGAAAGAGTTAATCAAAAGCAAAAGAATGCCCAGGACATTATTAAGTACTTCAAGAATGAGAGTATCGATCCTTCTGAAATAAATCCTGCTTTAGAAATTATTGGCTCCTCTCCTATTACTCAAAAGGTAAAAATGTTTGGAGTGTTAACACGTCCCACGATTACATTATTAGACTTTGCTTTGAACTCACCTAAAGTAAAAGAATTTATTTCTAACTATGATATGGAGAGCATTGAACAGGCAGAGATATTAATGAAGTATGAGGGATACATTTCTAAAGAGAATGAGATGGCAGATAAGTTAACTCGTTTAGAAGACATCGTTCTACATGATGATTTTGATTACAAACGACTAACATCTTTATCAGCTGAAGCCAGAGAAAAGTTGACTAAGATCAAACCAAGAACAATTGGTCAAGCATCTAGAATCTCCGGAATTACTCCTTCGGATATTTCTATATTAATGGTTTATCTGGGTAGATAGTTCCACGTGAAACAAATACGTTGGAATAAATAAAATGGTATACATATATATAATGTTCCATGTGGAACATATTTAAGTAAAATGGAAAAATTAGAAAATTGTCCTATTTGTAATTCTATTCAATTGAAACCATTTATGGTCTGCACCGACCATACTGTTTCACGTGAAACATTTAACATTGTCGAATGTGGTTCGTGTGGATTTAAGTTTACAAACCCTAGACCGGAATCAAACCAATTAGGAAAGTATTATAAGTCGGAGGAATATGTTTCTCACTCTAACACCAAAAAAGGATTTATTAATTCAACCTATCAAACCGTTCGAAAATATACTTTATTAAAGAAGCTTCAACTGATTTCTAAGTTTTATAAAACAGGATCTATTTTGGATATTGGATGTGGAACAGGTGAGTTCTTGAATACATGTAAAAATGCTAAATGGAATACAACCGGAATTGAACCGGATGCTGATGCAAGAAAAATGGCGATCGATAATTATGGTTTAAATGTTTTGGAAGAATCGGAATTGGCCAACTTAAAAGATGAGAGTTTTGATATTATTTCTATGTGGCATGTTTTAGAACATGTACCTAATTTAAATGAACGAGTTCAGGAATTAAAGAGATTAATTAAACCGAATGGGGTGATCATTATTGCGGTACCTAACTGTTCTTCTTTGGATGCGAAAATATATAAAGAGCATTGGGCAGCTTATGATGTTCCTCGTCACTTATACCATTTTATTCCCAAAGACATTGACTCATTATTTAAGAAGTATGAAATGAAAGTTTTTAGAATATTGCCAATGATATTCGATTCGTTTTATGTTTCAATGCTCAGCGAAAAGATCAAAACCGGGAAGACTAATATTATACGTTCCACGTGGAACGGACTTCGATCTAATATGTCTGCAATGAGATCCGGTAAAACATATTCCAGCCAGATCTATTTAATTCGAAAATAGAAAATCAAAAAATAATTGGAGCCGGTAGAATTTTCTACCGGCTTTTTTATTGACTAATTTTTGGTAAGAATTTGAATATTCAACTTGAATGTTCCACATGGAACAATTTAAAAATTTGGAATTAAAACTGATTAAATAATATCCCGAATAAATATTTCTATACTTCACTTCAGGATCAAATATTGCAGAATTTATTTCAGCAGATTTTTATTGATCAAAAAGAAAGCATGAAAATATAATTCCCAATTTAATGTTCAGAACAAGAAAACGGGGAGAATAATTCCGGTAAATTGGATAAAAAAATTATAGACAAAATTAAGCATAGAATATTTTGTTTGTTATCAGGCAAAATTTTAAAAGTAAAAAAGGGCGAAAAAAGGAGTGAAAAAACATTACCCGAAATTAATTTCTTACATAAAAATTTTCGCAAAAAATGAAGATCTTAAGCACCCCGGGTTTTTGATTTTCGAAAAAGCGAACAAGCAGGATCTTTTATCCGGGAAATTATTCTTTCTCAAAAAAGGAATTTTCAAAGAGGAAAAACCAAAAATACTCTTCGGAAATCTAAATTGATCATTTCGTTCGAAAAACGGTAGGCGAAACGCGTTTTCGGTCGATTTAACGAACAAACACCCCTCTGTAGTGTTGTGACATTAAAAAGCAGAAAAAACGGCTCAAATCAAATAAAAAACACACGCCCTGAAGCGCAATAACAGTGCTTGATTCGGGCTTTTCTTCTACTTTTTGATCAAAATTTTGAGAAAAAAAATGTTTTTTTCGGAACGACTGTTAATTTTGGGGAAAATCTTGAAAAACGTATGAGAGGACTTTGGACCATCGTTCTGCTAATTTTATCGAACACTTTTATGACATTCGCTTGGTATGGGCATTTGAAATTCAAAGAAATGAAATGGTTTGAAAACCTCGGACTTATTTCCGTTGTTTTGATCAGCTGGGGAATAGCACTTTTTGAATATTTTTTCCAGGTACCGGCAAACAGACTAGGCTTTCGGGAGAATGGAGGGCCCTTCAGTCTGGTAGAACTGAAGGTGATCCAAGAAGCGATTACACTTGTTGTTTTTGTGGCATTTACACTTGTTTTTTTCAAGAATGAAGAGCTGAAGTGGAACCACTTGCTTGGTTTTGTTTTCCTCATTCTAGCCGTTTATTTCATATTTAAAAAATAAAAAATCAGATCATTATGGACATTTCACACATCCTGAATCACCTCGGAGAAGACCGCGAACAGTACTACGGAGCAGTAGCCCCACCGGTATTCCAAACCTCCAACTTTGCTTTCCGTTCGGTAGCAGAAATGAGAGAAAAACTCACGAAAGAGCTGGAAAACCCTTTTTATACAAGAGGCTATAATCCAACAGTAGCAAGTCTTAGAAAGAAGTTAGCAGCCCTGGAAGGCGCTGAGGACGCACTCGTTTTTTCAAGCGGTAGTGCTGCTGTAGCAGCAGCTGTGATGAGTGTTGTAAAGGCGGGCGACCATGTTGTTTCTGTTAAAAAACCATATAGCTGGACCAATAACCTGATCAGCAAATACCTTGCAAAATATGGCGTTACACACACATTCGTAGATGGGGGAGAGGCATCAAATTTTGAAAAAGCGATTCAGGAAAACACTAAGTTGATCTATTTGGAAAGCCCGAATTCATTGACATTTGAAATGCAAGACATTGAAGCGGTTGCCAAAATAGCAAAGGCGAAAGGCATCACCACGATCATTGACAACAGCTATAATTCGCCATTGAACCAAAACCCGATTAAAATGGGAATTGACATGGTGGTGCATTCGGGAACAAAATACATTAGCGGACATAGCGATGTGGTGTGCGGTGTGGTGTGCGGCACACACGAACGCATCATGAAAATGTTTGCAGAAGAATACATGACCATTGGTAGTATTATTTCGCCCAATGATGCCGCCTTAATTTTACGCGGTTTAAGAACACTTGAGCTTAGGGTGAACAAAAGTGCCGACTCAGCAAAAAAAGTGGCTGATTTCGCAGAAAACCACCCTAAAATCAAATCCGTTTACTATCCATTCTCCTCAAAAAATCCACAATTGGGCTTGGTAAAAAAACAAATGAAGCAGGGTGGCGGGCTCTTGTCCATTGTTCTGGATGTGAAGGAAGAAAAACAAATGGAGGTGTTTTGCGACAATTTAAAGCGTTTCCTCATGGCTACGTCATGGGGTGGATACGAATCACTCGTATTTCCTCTTTGTGCTTTAGCGGCCAGCAAAAGCTTCGAAAATCCATTGCCATGGAACATGGTGCGATTATACATCGGATTGGAAGATCCGGATCTTTTGATCGCTGATCTAAAACAAGCGCTGGATAAGATCTAATGCTCATGAATCTTCCGGATCGCCAACAAATACAAGCGGCATTAAAAGCCATTCTGAAAAGAATCATGATCTTTTTGGGTGCTGTTTTTCTATTTCTTTGGATCCTGTCGTTCACCGATATCCCTTATTACGCCTACCATTCGCTTGGTACGGCCGGGAAAAAATTACAGAAAGAACCGGGCCTTATTGTATTGCTTGGCGGTAGCGGAATGCCAAGTCCGGATGGATTCATGCGTTGTTATTATGCCTCCAAAGCAGCGAAAAAACATGTAAACGCCAAGCTGGTTATTGCTTTGCCTTTCAACGAGATGGACAGCCTCAGACAACTGAAAATGATGGCAAATGAATTGATCTTACATGGCGTTGACTCTTCGAGAATAAGCTTCGAACCAAAGGGTTTTAACACGCATTCCCAGGCAGAGAACATTGCACATGATTGGGAACAAAACAAAAGCAATTTGTCGGTTTTACTTGTTACATCGCCCGAACACATGTTCAGGGCGCTCAAAACCTTTCAAAAGCAAGGGTTTAAAGAAGTAGGAGGGGAGGCAACATTTGAAATTCCGCCTGATGAAGAAAAGATAAAGCAAAAAGGAAATGAAGGAAACATAGAAGTAAAAAACCTTTCCTTACGCTATAACATGTGGAGTTATCTCAATTATGAACTGCTTGTTTTGCGCGAATACACCGCCATTGCGTATTACTGGGTAAAAGGCTGGATATAAAAAAGAGCGTCATTTGACGCTCTTTTGTTTTTGATCTTGCTTTATTTTTGGATAATTACTTTCCGGCTGCAAACTCCTGCCGATCCATGTAGTTTAATAAAATAAACTCCGCTGTAAAGTCGCTGTGTATCAAAGAAAGCAATGGTTGTACCTTGATACAAATAATTGCTTTGAACCAATTTTCCTGTAACATCAAAAAGTTCAACAAGTAAATTTTCTTTGTTCATTCCGTTGATCTGAACTGCAATAAAATCATTGGCCGGATTAGGATAAACATTTACTTCAAATGAATCGTTTGTAGCCTCAGAAATACTCGTTGCAGGAGCGGTGTAGGTTGTTGTGCTTTCCGAAATAGATGTGACCTTAGCAGCTGTTTTTACGCCATAAAATGTTGGCCCGACAGCATACGGATATGCAGAATTCCAATTGGCATCAACCGTAGCAAAATAGCAATAGATACCTGCTGGATACTCGGGAGTAACACAAAAACGACCGTTGTGCTCATCTAAATAATCAGAGGCAGTTGGCGAAGTGAATTGATAATCTTCTTTGAAATACCCCAGTGGGTATGTGCCATTAACAGCTGGTCCATCGGTTACATCTGTGCCATCAAAATAGTGTGTTCTAACAGATATGCTTCTTAAACTGTAGCTCGATTTCATCCTCACGATCCCACCGGTTCCGTCTGCATTCTTGTATCCATAGGCACCATATATCGGAAATCCATCATAGGCAAATCCAATAAGTGGCGAGTGTTGAGTGCTATCGATCACGTAAAGTCCATCAGAATCGTATAGATTACAAATGGTGGAAATCACGTTCTGATCCAGCTTGTAAGCGCTTGGATTTTGGTGATGATGGTAATTTCCCATTGCCGGATGACCCTTTGAACAGTCAAATCCCGGTTTTTCTGCTACCACAGCATCTCTATTCCAAACCCCATCACCGGTTCCACCAAGCGGTCCTCCGGCAAGTGCACCGGTTGAGTTTTTCCAGGAAACACCATCACGATAATCAAAAAGAGCAACACCATTCACAAAAACACCAATGTTGCCCATTGTTGTTGCTGTTGGCGTTCCTGTGTTTTGAACCGGATTCAAAGGAAACTTAAAGATCGCATTCTGGTTGCTTGCCAAAGATGGGTTTCCATCTAAAAAAGGCCCTGTTATATAAGCCGGAATTCCCTTCGTTGAAACATATACCCAGCTTGTTGAATATTGAACGGTTTGAACATTCGCCAATACATTGTCGTTGATTGGTGTGGAGTTGCCGCTTACATAGTGGCGACCCATGATATTGGTGGTGTTTTGCATCCACCCGGTAATTGCGGGGTTGGTTTGCGCCTGAGCCAAAGCGTTCGTGATCATGGCAGCCAAGAAAAGTCCTTTTAATTTCATTTTTATAATGTTGGTTTTAGTGTATAGACGATTCTCTTTTATTAATCCTTCGCAGGATCAGAGAAAAAAGTTTTGGGGTATGAAAAGCGCTTGTCAAAAAGAAATGTTTTGTCTGTTAATGTTAACAGAAAAGCAATGATATCTACGCGTTCTTCGGATGTCATAACTATTGGGCCCAACAGCTCTTTAGAAAGCGTTGGGCTGTGTGTTATCCCGTTGCTATAGTGTTTTAGTACATCCGATAATTTTTTAAATCTCCCATCATGCATATAGGGATAAGAGAATTCAATGTTTCGAAGTGTCGGCACTTTAAACAAAAGAGAGTCTTTGGGATTTTGTGTGATCGCATACCGCCCTTTATCCATAAGGCTTGTATCAACAGGGAGTCCGTTGTTTTCAAAACGATCATTTGTAAATAACGGTTCTGTATGACAAGAAGAACAGTGTTTTTTGAATAAGTTGTAGCCTCTGTTTTCTTGAGCGTTGAAATGAGTTTCTTTTCTCATAACGCTATCGTATTTCGAATTGGATGACACAAGCGTTAGCATGAATTGTGAGATCGCCTTTAACGTTCTTTCTCCTGTGATGGCTGAGTCGCCAAAGGCTTTGTAGAAAAGCTTTTGATATTGAACAGTAGCGTTTAATTTTTTTACTACCGAGGAAATGTTCTCATCCATTTCTAGTGGATTGCTAATGGGAGCAAGGGCTTGTACCTCAATATGGTTGACAGCCCCGTCCCACATGAATGACTTCTGCCAAGCAAGGTTCATAAGAGCCGGAGAATTTCTTTTCCCGATCCGGTCGTCTATACCGTGGCTTAGTGCATGGTCAACATGTGTGAATGCTGTATATTGAGAGTGACAGCTGGCGCAGGAAACGCTATTATTTCTGGATAGAATTTGATCATAAAACAAAGCCCTTCCAAGCTCAACAGTTTCTTTTAACAAAGGTTTTTTTAGAAAGTCATGCTGAGGTTTGGGCCAGCCTTTCGGTACTTCAAAAAGAGAGTCGTTAACGGTGTGAAACCCCGCTAAAACGATCAATAAAAAAAGGAACACAAAGACTTTGGTTTTCATGGTTCTTTAACAATAAAGCTCTTTTGTAGAAGTTTTGAAAAGGAAACAGCACTTTGAGAAGGTGACATAATGTTTGCTTCTTTGTCGAGTTGAATGTGGTCGAAAAGGGTTTTAAGCTCCAGCACAACAATGGCTTTTGAGGCCCCACCTGTTTTCAATGAGACCTCACGGATACAGCCGTATGGATGGGCGTAACCGCCAATGTGAAAAATGAATTCTTTCTTTGAGTTTGTACATTGTTGGGCATTTCCTTCCAGCTTGAAATTAATATATCCACTTTGCCAGGTCCAATACATGCCTTTTGTCGGATCCAGGTCGCCACCAAGAACCCCGGAAACATTGGTTGTACTATCTATTCCAAGATCAAACCGGATTTCATCATAAACAACATTTTTGTGAACGGGAATTATGCAGGTGCTAGAGCTGGTGTCTGAGGCATCGATCAGGTGTGCTAAAGCGGGATCCTGAGCCACTAACGTTCCATTGGAATACAATCGAATGTGAGAGACATAATATTTTAAAACGTTTATCTTGAGATCGCTTGTTGTGTTTATTGTTGCCCCGGAGTCTGATACGTTAAACATTTTACCATTATACTGGTGCTGGAAGGTAATAGAAACTGCGCCCCCCTTTTGAGCAGAAGCAAAGGAGATAAAAGCAATGACGTTTATGAAAGCAAAAAAGAGCCTTAACAAGACTAGGGTTTGTGTTTAGGTGGATGTGGAGGCGCAAACAGCCTTGCTATTTCATGACTAAGCTCCTCGAAAAGTGGCTTTTGTTCCGGTTTACAAAGGTTTTTGATATCTACAAAGTGATTGTAGTGGATCGTTTCAATTTCTTTTTGAAGGTTACCAAGCTTAATAACCAAAGAGTCTTTAACAACATTGTCGGTATTGGTAAGTGTTGTATAAAGCTTGTTTTTTATTTCGATCATTTTTGCTTGCGAACGATCGATATCTTGTCTGTGTTTCTGAATCAAAGACTCAAACGCGACTTGTTGTGCCTTGTCAAACTTCAGTTTTTCAATAATGATATTTCTGGGTCCTCCGCCTCCTGCCGGCCCATGATGCTGTGGACGGCCCGATACCAGGAACCACAACAAAACAATATTTGTTATGAAAAGGCCGATGGTGGTTATTGTTAATAGGTTTTTAGAGTTCATTTGTATAATTCATTGTCGGGCATCAAACCCATTGATTCAACAACAGTATTTGTTTTATGATTCTTTTTTGCCACCCAAACAATGGCTCCGGCATTAACAAAAAGAATTGCAAACATAGAAAGGCTAACGGTCCAAACAAGCTTTTTTGGGACAAGGTCTGTTGCGCTGTCCTTTATGCGTTGTTGTATTCTCGTATATAAAAAAGGAGAAACGTCAACGGCTTTTATTTTATGTAGATCATCTATATTCATGTCTCAATTATTGGTTTAGACGATTTTTTGAATCATTCCCCTCGGTGTTGTCTATTTTTTTTAATAGACCAGCCTTTGCTCGTTGAATAAGCGATTCAACCGCTTTGGTGCTTAGGTTCATTATCTCTCCCACTTCGGCCTGTGTTTTTTGTTCTATTTTGTGTAAGATGAGCGCTGTTTTCTGATTGTCGGGCAGCTCATTTATTTTTTGAAAAATAGCCTTGATAGACTCTTTGTCTTCCATCAGAACACCCGGGTGGTCGAACGAGGAGGGCTCGTGCTTTAGCGTATTGTTATCTTCAAAAAAAAGACTGGTAAAGAAGGCGAATCTTTTTTTCCTTTTTTTGGAGCGGATATGATCAAGCGATTTATTGATCGTTATCCGGTATATCCAGGTTTTGATGGAGGACTCTTCTTTGAAGCCGGAATAAGATTGATGAATAGAAACAAAAACATCTTGTGTTATTTCCTCCGCATCTTCAATGTTTTGTACATATTGAAGCGCAAGGTTAAAAACCATTTTGCTATGAGCAGTATATATCTCTTCGAAATTCAAATTTGTTTTTGTTCAAAAAAGAAACTAAAAAAAACACTGGCCATAACGACTATATCGGGATAAAAAGGTTTAATTGGTCTGGGGTCGAAAGATAGAATATTTCCCCTTTTTAAGATGATTCATATCCACATCCGAAAGGATCACAAACCGTTTTCTGTTCGAGTTTTGTTCGGCTATTGTATAGTGATTCTTGCCTGTCACCTTGTAAATAACAGCGGTGTGTTGTGGAAATTCTTTCCAACTACCATCAGGATATACCAGTTTAACTTTTTCAAATTGAATAATGTCTCCGGGAAGAACAGCGTCTTTGTTGGCATTCAGCTCTTGTCCAAACCCATAGGGAGACGTCCATTTTGCTCCGGAGCTGTTCAGCGCTTCTGCTGCAAGATCCCAGCATTCGCCCTTACCAACTTTCTTTCCCATGTACTTATCACAAAAGGCAATAATTTTTTTGTTGACTTCTGGTGTTTCTTGAGTCTGTGGCCAAACGAAAAGAGCGATAAGAAGGATCAAGGTTGATTTCATGTGCGTTTGTTTTTGATATTCACTGGGAACGGAAGTTGCCTTTCGTTTATTTTATCAAAACGCCCTTTTTGTTGATGTAGGGGATAAGGATAAAGTTTTCTTCTTTGATCGTTTCCGGTAGAAAGATGTATTTTTTATCATACATTATGCTGTTCTGAAAAAAACTAACCCAGTACTCGTTATTTAACCCAAAAACGGATTCATCGATCGGCTCTATTTTCGAAAAGCTTTTTGACTTCACAATATCCAAAAAATGACGAAGCGTGGATGTTTTAACCTCTTCGCCATTGTGCTGACCATATCCGTGGGAGGTAGCCAAAACGCCTTCAATGTCCTGTTTTTTCAAATTGATCAGATAAACATTCCAAACGGGTTCAGCTAATTCATTTTCTTCTTTAACAACCGCTACAGCAACATCTTCTACTGTGGGAGGGGCAATGTCCTTTTTCATAAAAAAATCATTCTAATGGCTTATTTGCCATACATTTCGATGGCTGCATCCAAATAATACATTACATCTTTTGGCGTTTCGTTGCCGCTTGGCTTTTCTCTCTTTTTGCCTAAACGTACAACCACCATATCTTTTTCCGGAATACACAGAATATATTGGCCAAGAATGCCTCGTGCATAGTAAATGCCTTTTATTTTGTAATCAGGGATCAGCCACCACGCATAACCGTAGCGTTGATTTCTTCCGCCTTCATCTGCCAGATCAGCTGGAATAATGGAGTTCATTACAAATTCTTGGTTGATCAATTGATTTCCATTCCATTTGCCGGAATCCAAATACAACTGCCCAATTCTTGCAAAGTCGGGCGCATTGGAGTTAAAACAACAATAGGCCTTTTCCATTCCATCTTTATGATCAAGGCTCCATTTTGCTGCGTTTTTTGCTCCGAGCGGCTTCCACAGCTTTTCGGACATATATTCGCTTAGCGTTTTTCCTGTAGCCTTTTCTATGATCATTCCTAATAGTTCAGAATTACCACTAAGGTATTTAAATGTTTTTCCCGGTTCCTCTAGCGCTTCGTAACCCAATGTTAGTTCTTTGATCTCTGTTCCATAATACGCCTGTGCGGGATAAGCAAGAGGGTTTACATAATCTTCGTCAAAATTGATCCCGGAGCTCATTGTAAGAAGATGTTTGATCGTTATTTTGCTATTGTTTCCTTCTCGAAACTCGGGCAGAAAATCGCCTATGGGTTGGTCTAAGCTTTTGATCTTTCCTTCGTCAATTGCTGCACCGATCAAAATTCCAACAAATGTTTTTGCCATTGAAAAGGAGTTGCTATGAGAGTCTTCGTTATATCCATCCCAATATTGTTCGTGGATAAGAGAGTCGTTTTTGATCACCACAAAAGCAACGGTTCCTAGATCAGAAAAATTTTTTTCAAGTGAGGCTGGTATTTTGGCGCTGTTATATTTTGTTGATTTTTTCCAAGCTTGGTGGTTTCCAGCGGCCACATCTCTATTCTCGAAAATACCAAATTCATCAATGCTTGGACCAGATCGCCCCTTTAAATAGGTGTTGGCAATACCCTTGTATAAATAGGTTTTCCCGGAAATGAGAATAGCAAGGTTTAGCACAACTAGCATGATCAAAAACCATTTGCCAATTTTTTTAAGCGTTTTCATAATTATGGATTTATAGATCAAAAATAAGTGAAATATCGGAATGGTAGAAACAAAAACGCTCTAACAGTTTTGTCAGAGCGTTTTTGTTTGTTTTAAAAACAGATTATTTGGTAATGATCAGTTTTTGAACCGTGTTTTTGTTTTCAGATCTTACAGTTATGAAGTAAGTTCCTGCATTAATGTTTTCAATGTTTAATGAAACAATTTGTCCTTGGTTCACATTTTGAACATTGTTTGCCAAGATCACTCTACCAGCAATATCAGTAATGTTGATCTGAGCACCGGCAGCAAGTGCAGACTCAAATTTAACATTAACGGAAGCATTTGCCGGGTTAGGATAAATAGCGATTGCGTTGTTTAATGATGCATTGTCTATTCCTGTTGCAGTGTTGATAGCAGCAGTTACAGTATCTCTATCGCTGATACATGTCATTGGTGCTCCTTGTACTTTCCAGTCGTAGAAGTAATAGTAAGCGTTGGTTGTAGAAGCGGATCCTGTCCAACCATTTGTGATGTTAATTAAACCACTTAAAGAGTATGGATAAGCAGCCCCAGATTGACTTCTTCTTAGAGCAGGCGAAATACCACCAAAATTAGTTTGATTGGTTGTTTGGTCTGTTGTTAAGCGGTAGCCTGTTCCTGGAGTTAAAGCAAGATTTAAAGTAACAACGCTTGTGTCTATAGGAATATTAACAATAACCGAGTCAATATTAGCCCCAACTGAATTTTTAAGTAAAATTTTACGTGCTCCAGCAGTTGAAGAATAAACCTTAACAGTGTTTAATGTACATGGTGCTATTACGGTAAAATCAACACCGCCATTCAAACTGGTGTTATAGTTGCTTGCTCCTGTGTGGTACAGCTGTCCAGTTGTTTGTGGAGCGCTTGCATAAGTGAAGCTTTCTTCAACAAAATAATTTGTTGTTGTGCTGATCACAGGAGTAGTATAGTTTGCACCGGTTCCTAATAATGTTCCACCTGTTGCTTGGTCGTACCAAGAAATGTTTGATGAGTTGGTGCCGGTAGCGTTTAGGTTGAATGATGTTGGTGTTGGGCTAGATTGGTCAACACCTGTTGGTGCCGGAGCTGCGCTAACTACAGCATTGTATGCCGGAGAAGTGAATGTAGCACAAAACCCTTGAATTGTAACGGAATAATTACCTGAAACAGGAGGATTAATAGATTGTGATGTTGAAGTGAATCCACCCGGTCCGGACCAAGTATATCCAGCAGCAGTAGAGCTTGTAAGTGTAATTGTTCCTTGACAAGAGTTGCTGCCCGATTGTGTTACGCTTGGTGTTTCGTCAGGGTTTAGCTGAACACTAACTGAAGGAGAAACATTTGAACAAGCACCGTTTGTTACCATAACATTAAAGTTTCCTGTTGTGCTTGTTGTAACAGACTGTGTTGTAGCCCCTGTATTCCAGTTGTAAGAAGCAAAGCCGCCATTAGCAGTTAATGTTAATGACTGACCTGTACATAAATTGTATGGGCCGGGAATTGTATTGTTTGTGATGCTGCAAGTGCCCTCAACAACAGATACAAATTGATCAGCATTTAAAGAACCGAAGTTGGTTGTATTGCCTGATGGCCAATCGATTCGTGCAGAGTCAATTGTTGTGTTTGCTCCTAAACCAAAGTGTAGGTTGAATGAGTTAACGGTACCATAGCTTTCTCCGGCACGAACTTCACGAATTTGGGTTCCAAAAGCACCAAAGATGGTAACGCGCGCTCCAATAGCATCGTGATTACTAACGGTTCCTGTTAAAGCAAATGTAATAAAGTGATTTGCGTTTTTGTTGTTCAAATAAAGAACATCATTAGTAGAGGCTGAAGGACTGTTGTAGATATCGCCATAAGAAGCAAATATATCAGAGAAACCATCATGGTTCAAATCGCCAACAGCAAATGAAACCATTCCTCCGGTTTGTGACATTCCTGCATTTCCTACCAAAGAGAATGTTTTGTTTCCGTTGTTTTTGTAAAGAACAAAATTAGAGCCGGTAACAAAGATGTCTACAAAACCATCGTTATCAAAGTCTTCAAAATAGGACTCGATTGGTTGAGTTCCCGCTCCGGTTGTTGAGAATCCGGTTGTAGGAGTAATGTCGGTATAGTTCCCTGTTCCATCATTTTCAAAGATCTGGCTGGCAATATCATGGTTAGTAACCAAAAGATCAAAGTCGCCATCATTGTCAATATCACCAAAGCTTCCTGTCCAGGTCTGATTGTAGTCACCAGCCTCAATTCCATGTGCAGAAGCCATGTCTGTGAAGTTTCCGTTCCCATCATTTACAAACAAACGGTCTTTTCTTCTTAGGTCGGTAACACTTGTAGATGCCTGACGACAATGAGCCACATAAAAATCTAAGTCGCCATCATTGTCAAAATCAACCCAAGCACTTCCGTAATTACCAGAGTCGGCAGGGTCGCCACCATAGGTTGTTGTGCTCAGTTGGTGGTTAAATACAATATTTGAATGAACAGACCATGTTGGGAATGTTCCGGACCCCACAACTGAAGTTACATTCACCACCATTGCTCCTGTTCCGGAGTTGTAGGAAGTAACCGTTCCTGTCATGTATTTTGTTCCATCGTAACCAACTTTAACGGTTTGACCAACAGTGAAGGCTAGGCCCGTTTGAATAGTAAAGCTTTTTGATCCCGTTCCAATAGTCATGGATGTTGTAGAGTGTGCCAAGAATTGTAGGTTTCCTGCACCATCATTCATGTATACTTTAGCATATGCGTTATCATCACAAACATACACATCATCCCAACCATCATTATTAAAGTCACCACAAGTGATGTTTTGAGTAAAGAAGTTAGAATTAGAAAGCGTAGATTGTGTTTTGACAACGGCAGAACCGTTCCAGGAAAGTTTTGCTAAATAAACAGAGCCATTTGGTCCGGTTACAACATCTTTCCATCCATTGTGGTCAAAGTCGGCAACAGCCATACCCCAAACATTAGAGCCTGAAACATTTCCTACATTGTAAGAAGTGAAATTTCCATTTCTTTGTTGAAGATCAACCCATAGGTCTCTGGAGTCGTCCATACGAACGATATCGTCAAGCCCATCGTTGTTAACATCAACAACTGTTATACAATTTCCACTACGCATAGTAGTGGGAGTTAATCTGGAATTTGAGTTGGTAAACCCAAATTGTGCGTTTGCATTAACAACTCCAAACACAAGCCCGGAGCCTAATGCAATAGAACGCATAAAAGTAAATTTATTCATGTTGGGGATAAATAAAAAGGTTAATAATTAGTTTTCAATTGTTTAGAGAGTTATAAAGGAAATGAAAAAATTATGATTTAACAACTTTTTTCGTAATTATTTTGTTTCCTGTTCGAATTTTTATGTAATAAACCCCCCTTGCATTTGGTAGGAAGAAGTTGAATTCCGACTGGTAAGCTGTGTTGTATATAGCATTTACCTTTGCGCCTGAAGATGAAAACACTTCAATGTTTTTGATAAGTTCGCCATAAGGCGCAGAAACAAAGATTTTTCCATCCATTGAGATCGTTGGCCAAACATTTATTCCGGATGAATTTTGGTTCGCAACTCCTGTGATTAGATTGCTTAAACTATCTGCGCCAACAAGGAAAGGGGTTTGGTCGGCATTCTGGAACATTGTTTTGAATGTATTGATTGGCGTTGTGTTTAATGCAAACATCTCATCCAAATATTTTGGCGGAACAGATTGGTAATAAACTTTGGTTTTTGCCATGATGGACCCATTGAATCCATTTAAAGGAACGTGATAGTGAACATAGTCTTCTCCCGAGCCCTCAACAGAATTTGTCTTATTGAAATCAGGGTCAGCGTAAGCGCTTCCAACGATCTTCACTGTATCGTACGTGCTATGTGATGTGGTGAAGCCAAGGGGAGGAATACGATTATCTTTTAATTGGTTTGCTGCTCTTTCTAATACGGTTGTAACATTAGAGTTGACATCACCCATTACCATTTCATAGATCTGTGGAACATTGTTTTGGTTGATGACATCATGGTGAACCTCAAACTGATTGCTTTCTCCAATCACACGGTAATCATTGCTGAATAGCCCCGATCTAAAAATGGTATCATTAGAAGAGCCTGTTACAACAAATTGCACAACAGCTCTTCTTGAAGGGTAGCCGGAAGGGAATTTGTGACCCGTTTTGTTTTTTAATTTTACTCTAAAGTATGCCGTGTCATTGATCGTACTGTCTAAAAAGAGATTTATATCTAAGCTTTGAAATTTCAACATGTTTGATGTTGCTAAAAGTGTTGAATCAAATTTTGCATCATCCGCATTAATACCCAAAGCCGTTTTGTTGTTTTTGATCAGATTCAGCATAAAATAATTGGCACCGGCAAAAGTGTGTTGGTTAAAGGGAAAGCGGCCTTGTAATGATAAAATTCCATTGGCAATAACAACAGGCTCAGAAAGTTTTGGCATGTGGCAGCTTTGGCATTTGGTTGATGTCCCGTTGTAACTGGAGTTTAAATATTCGTGATAAGTTGCCTGTTCAACAAATTCACCACCGGTTAGATTTCCTGAAAGGTCTGCTGTTTGGGTGATCAGCGTGTGACAAGACGAGCACATTCTGGCTTGACTAACATGGTTGCTGAATACAGGAGTAATTCCTTCATACAACTCCATTGGCCCTGTAAATGGACTTCCAAATGGACCATATTCAACATGGTTGGTGTCGTATGGGATTTCACCGGAAAACGTAGATCCAACAGAAGGAGAAATGGCATGACAAGAACCACACGCAACACCGTCTAAACCAAGGGAGTCATTTTCAAGATCACTAATGCCATAGTATTGCTGACCATGGAACATGGCTGTATATCTACCCATTGGCGCATGACAGGATGTACATTTGTTTTGTAATTCACCGGCATGACCAGGATTAATAGTTATCTCGTGACTTACCTTTGCTCTCCATAGTGGATCTTTTGCGCTCAACGCCATCATGGACGTTTGCCAGCGATCTACTAAATTAACATCGCTACCATCTTCAAGAATATTTGCTTGTTGAATAGAGTCGTATCCATGACATCCGGAACAATGAGAAGAGTGTAAGAAGTATTCACCAGCCTCAATAGGCGCTCTTTTAAAGCGGTCTTTTAAGGCTGCTATTTCTTCTTCGGTGTGAAACATGTCTTTTCTTGTTTTGGATGTTGCTGTATTCAGGAAATAAAAACCTGTTGCAAAAGCAATAACAACAGTTATGATTGATATTTTTTTGATGCTCATTTTGTTATAAAAAAGAATGTACTTACAAACAAATGTAATAAAATACAAACGCAAAATGAAGCTAAGTGTTTAAAACTGATAAATCTCAGAAAAAAGGGAAAGCCCCCCGAACCCCTTCGGAGGGCTTTTTGCAATTAAACTAAACCCCCAACCGCACTAAACAGTCTTAAATACGAGATTTAAAGTGCTTGTTCCCAAACATGGATGGATACACCCATCGTAATGAGATCTCAAAGCCTCCTCTTGAAGAGGAAGCAACACGTAATTTAGATAGATTGACATCATAACTAAATCCAATAGAATAGTTTGAATATTCAAATTTTGCGATAGCAATAAAGGCATCTTGAAAACGATAATATGCCCCCAAAGAAAATGCGGAGGACTTTTTTAATCCCGTATATTTTGATCCTTCTTGAAGAATATATTGAAAGGTCATTCCGGGATTAACTTCCGTAGCAGCACCTTGCATGAAAACGATGTAAGAAGGTTTTAATACGAGGTTGCTGTTAGGCATACCAATAGACGCGTTACCGTTTAAAACGACCTTCATATTTAATCTTTCGGGAGCACCATAAAAAGAGTAAGCTGGGCGGTGAGGATGAAAAATGGCAACACCAATGTTTACTTTGCGCGCATTGTTTGCAGAAATATATGCTTCGTCTGTTCCGTAGCTGTATTGTAATCCGGCACCTAAATCAAACATGGTGAAGCTTCCGGGTAAATTGTTTTCTCCTGTCGGTGCATTGGCATCATAGGTCATGCCGTTATACTGGTTGCCCCAGGTAAGTTTTGATGCATTCATGCTTCTTTGTCCGAAACCGGCCATGATGCCTCCAGAGAAAATGCTTTTGTCGTTCACATTAATAATTCCCGAAACAGAAAGATTCACTTGATTAGAACCGAGTGCCGCATCTCCGGCTTTGTCACTAAAAAAATCAATGCCAATACCCAAGTGGTGTTTTTTCTCTTTTAACAATCTTGTATCAAAAGAGAAGGCATATGTTCTGTAGGGAGAACCAATACTTTGCCATTGATTTTTAAAATTCAAAATCCCTCTTAATTCATGATGAACACCAACGTTAGCAGGGTTTAACTGCACGGGCGTTTCGTCAAATTGAGAAAAGTGAATGTCCTGAGCTCCCGCTGAAAAAAAGATCGCAGAAAGCGCAATGGCAAAGGTCAGCCGTTTCATCGTTGAAAAATTTGCAAGGTGTAAATTGTACATCTTAAAAAGTTTAGTAGTAGTTTTTCTTTTCAGCGTTGATTAAAAAATAACAACGCAGATCATTTGTGTAGTTTTCATGTTGAGTGTAAGTTTTAAATGATTATTTAATTAATGTAATGTTTCCTTGTTTTGTTACTTCTTGTCCATTAACTGTTGCTGTTAAATAATAAACAAAAACAGCAGCATCCATTTTCTTTCCTCTGTATGTTCCATCCCAGCCATAAGCAGCATCTTTTGTTTCAAACACTTTTTCGCCCCAGCGGTCGTAAACGAAGAACTCTAAATTGGTGATGCAATTCCCCATTACATATAGGAAATCATTCTGCCCATCTTCGTTTGGAGAAAATGCATTCGGCACAAAAAGTTCTCCGCAAACAACATCCACAAAAACGATTACGGTGTCGCTACCACTACAACCGTTTTGATTTGCAGTAATTACATACACTGTTGTTTGTGTCGGAGAAGCCGTAGGGTCCTCACATGTAGTACAACTTAATCCTGTTGAAGGCGTCCATAAGATCGTAGCTCCAGTTGGCACAGTTCCATTTAAAACCGTGTTTGTTCCGGAAAGGATAGTTACATCTGTTCCTGCGCTTACACCACTTAAACTTCCCGTTACTCCAACACTTCCACTACTTGTTGCGGTACAACCGCTTGCATCGGTTATTGTAACAGAATATGTTCCTGCAGAAAGACCGGTAATAGAGCTATTGGTAGCGCTTGTATTCCAAACCGGACTTAATACCCCATTTCCGCCACTGGCATTAACCGTTGCTGTTCCATCGCTATTGCCACACGTTGCAGGTGTGGTGCTTACAGAAACAACAATTGCGGACGGTTGGGTGATCGTTACGGTGGTTGAGTTAGAGCAGCCTGTTCCATCGGTAGCGGTTACCGTATAGGTTCCGGCAGATAAATTACTTGCCGTAGGGTTGCTTCCTGCGCCACCACTCCAAGAGTAGGTAATTGTTCCCGTTCCACCCGTAGCATTTGCAGTTGCGCTTCCGTTGTTTCCTCCGTTACATAAAATATTTGTTTGGGATGTAATAGAAACACTTGGTCCACCACTACTAGCAATTGTCGCGGTTGTTGTTGCAGTGCATCCGTTTGCGTCAGTTGCCGTAACGGTATATGTTCCTGCAGCCTGGTTGCTAATGCTTGCACCAGATAAACTTCCCGGCATCCAATTATACGTGATTGTTCCTGTGCCACCACTAGCGCTTGCTGTTGCAGCACCATTGTTACTTCCGCAGGCTGTTGGTGTGGTTGCTGTAATGGAAACAGAAACCGCACTTGTTGGTTGTGTGATCGTTACAGTTGTTGTGCCCGGACAGCTTCCTCCATCAGATGCTGTAACGGTATATGTTCCTGCAGCCAGCCCTGTTTGTGTTGCTCCCGTCAAGCTTCCCGGCATCCAGGTGTAGGTTACTGTTCCTGTTCCCCCTGTTGAGGCGGCTGTTGCTCCTCCGGTGTTTTGGCCGAAGCAAAGGATATTTGTTTGTGAAGCAATGCTTGCTGTTGGTCCGCCACTGTTAGCAATTGTAGCGGTGGCTGTTGATGTACAACCATTACCATCTGTGGCCGTAACCGTATATGTTCCTGCTGCTTGATTGCTGATGGTTGCTCCTGTTAAACTTCCCGGCATCCAGGAATAAGTAACAGTACCAACTCCACCGGTTGAGGTGGCGGTGGCTGATCCATTGTTTGATCCGCAAGTAGCAGGTGTTGTTCCTGAAATAGAAGCGGCAAGAGTATTTGCTGCTTGAGTGATCGTTGCTGTTGTTGTTGCGGTACATCCGTTTGCATCGGTAGCAGTAACCGTATACGTTCCTGCTGCCTGATTGCTGATCGTTGCTCCAGAAATATTTCCTGGCATCCAGTTATAGGTGATGGCGCCTGTTCCGCCCGAACCAGAAGCTGTTGCTGCACCCGTTGCGCTTGAACACGCTGTTGGGGTGGTACTTGATATAGAAACAGAAACAGCACTTGCGGGCTGAGTAATGGTTATTGTTGTTGTTCCGGTACAGCTATTGCCATCTGTAGCAGTAACGGTGTATGTTCCTGCTGCCAATCCCGTTTGTGAAGCCCCGGTTAAACTTCCCGGCATCCAATTGTAGGTGTAAGAAGTGGTGCTGCCGCTGGCGCTAACCGTTGCTGAACCGGTTTGGCCAACACATTGAATGTTTGTTGGTGTTCCGGTAACGGTGATCGTAGGACAAACTGTTGCGTTACAAGGTTGAATACCCGTTAGGGTTGTTATTGTTGTTACTGTTCCTGCGTTGTCGGTCACTTGAATTGGTTGTGAAGGGAATGACGGAGGCAGGGTTCCTGAGTTTGTGTTTGTAGAGAAAGTTGTCCACGATGCCGGAGTGTTGCAAGTTGTAGCAGGCAAACCACCCACTAAACAGATGTTCACTATTGGTGTCCAACTTCCACCGCAAGCAGTACACGTTGCAGAATTTGTTATTGGAGAACTTGATGCAGGAGTAAAATACTGCCAAGTGTAAGGTGCAACACCATTTGAAACAGTTAATGTCCCATTTGTTTCTTGACAAACATTTAGGGTAGCACAGGGAGAAACAACAATTGAAATACTTTCGTTTCCACACGCAAGTGTGTAAGTGATCGTATGGGTTCCAACGCCAGCTGTTGCAGGGTTAAATACACCGGTTGATGGGTTAACGCCAGGACCACTGAACGTTCCACCGGGAGTTGCAACGGTTAATGTAACCGGTGCAGCGCTCGAACATAAAACACCTGGGTTACAAATGGTAGCATCACAACAAGTTAATGAAAGTGGTGCAGCTGCGGTCATATTTACAACTTGTACCGTTCCTGTTCTTGCGCCTGTTGTTCCTGATGTTCCCGTTGTTCCACAGATCACAACATCGCCTCCACTTAAAACATGCACATCATATACTTTATAGGTTGTAGCAACGGATGTTAGCTGGTTTAGATTAGAGTCGAATTTAATAACTGCATTACCCGATCCGGCATACACATTACCGGATGCATCAATGTCTAATCCGCTATTTTGCACTTGTCCTGTTCCAAATCCACCACCGGTAATTGTTGCTGTAGCTATAATTGCTCCGGTAGCGAAATCGCGTTTGTGCAATTGGTTACCCTTGTGAGTGTATAAAAAGCCATTGTAATATCTGATAGCCATGATCCCGGAGTTGTCCTTTCTCCAATTTTCACATTTATAGCTAAGGCCATAGGAGTTAGTCGTATGAAATGCTGCTGTTTGTCCATTAGGACACAATGTAAAATTCTGAGAAATATAGCCGATCGAGTCATGTGTCAGATAGGCAAACTTTCCGTTACCGCAGGCTGTGATCGACCGAACCTCCTGAGTTGGGAAAAGCTGTCCGCCAGTTACCTGAACACTTGCGGTGATGTTTCCACTGTTTACATCAACATCGTAAATATAGGGTAGAGGAGGGAGGAAGCCGCCAGTTCCTCCAATAACCAATTTAGATTGGTCACAGTTGAATGAAATATTCCAGAATTCTGTGGAGGTGAAAATTCCACCGGGACTACCATTATTCCAAACAACACCTCCGGCATTGTTTACTTTAACAATTGCGGCAACCGAGCCTTGAGTAACATATGAGTTCCCCAGGTTATCTGTTGCGAACGTTCCGAGCCAAGCAGATGTGTCATAAGGGGTGTTGTAGGTCCATTGTAATACACCTGTTGAATTATATTTAATCAGTTGCATTGGTGTAACACCACCAATGATATACACGTTGCCCGCCCCGTCTTTTTCGCACTCCCAAACACAGTCCCAAGCAGTAGCAAAGGCAGGGGTTTGTGTCCAAGGGTCAATGATTAATGTTTTTGTATGATCGTATTTTCCAAGTTTAAAACTTGCTGTTTTTCCTTTAATGATAAAAGATGATTTCACAACTTGATTGTGATTGTCGGCATAAAAAGTTAGAGGTGCATGGTCAATGATGTCACCAAATTTAGTTGGAACAAGCAAGTTGTTTTTGTTGATAGAAATACTTTTGTCATACTTCATCTTGATCATGGATGCGTCAGCACCCGGATGAAGGATAATAGCATATTTGATACCCGACTCAGGGTGGAAAGTATATTCAATGTCAATGTTCGGATAAATGTTCTTGTAAGTGATCTTTTTGAATGCTTTTACATTGGAAACATCTTTGCTTTTTCCGTTTTCCTTGTAAGAGTAGGAGTGGTATTCCTTTGTTTCTTGTTCTGCAACAATTTGTGCACCAGCATTGGCTCCGTCAAAAAACATGGGTATAACATCTGTTTCATGCTCTACTTTTCTTCCCTCGTCTTCAAAAGCTTTAAACTCTTCAGCGCTAGCAAATCCCTTTTGTTTGCGTAGCTCTCTTTCTTCTTTATCATTTTCTTTTTGCCAAACTTTTAAGAAGCTATACACTAAACCTTTTTGGGTGAAATAGATCTTTGTAGCACCATGATCCATTGCATACAAAACTGGAGTGTTGTAGTTTTCCAGACCGTTTACCTGAAACTGCCCCTTATTTTCAATGAACGCTTTGGTTTTATCGTACTTGGCTGTCCACTTTGCTAATGCACTGTTTTGGGCAATTGCACTAGTAGAAAAGGCAAGAAGAAAAAGTAGTTTGAATAAAAAATTTGGTCGTAGTCCCATTGTTTTTATGTTGAGTGTAAGTGTTTTTCCAAATCAAAAATAACGCACAAAAAATGTTATACCAGACAAAAAACCGTTTATTATTGGAAGTCTGATTTGGATTTTATTAAAATAAAAACTATATTTATCAAGCTTTTTAGAAACAAAAAAACAGTTTATTCTTATATTTTAGTTGCATGAAACCGTCTGACGACCTCCATCAATTGATCAAAAATTTGAGCATGTCCGAGAAGAGATATTTTAAAATATATTCTTCCCGGCATGTGATCGGGCATAACAACAATTACATTCATTTGTTTGATGAAATTGACAAGCAGAAGGAATATGATGAGGCAAAGATCAAAAGCGTATTCAGTCACGAAACGTTTGTGAAGCATTTGCCATCAGAAAAGAATTATCTCTACAGCCATATTCTTGAAAGCCTCAATGCTTTTCATAAGGACAGAACCTTTCTGACCAGGTATTCCAATATATTAATGAGCATTGAAGTGCTTTATAACAAAGGCCTTTATGAGCAATGTAGAAAAGTGATCCAAAAGGCCAAAAAAGAAGCATACGCACTAGAAAAATTTTCTATTCTCTTTTTGATCATTCGTTGGGAAACCCTGGTATATGTTAAAGACGAGGACATAAAAGGCTTGCGCAAAAGTTTTGCGGAAGAACTTCGAATATTAGAAGTAATAAGAATTCAAACTGCTTTGATGCAGATCGCATTTAATATTCAAATTGAGATCTACAACGGAAAGGTTACCAACGCCTACATCGAAAAGCAACTGAAAGAGATCAGCAATTATTATCCCCCGCAAAAAGAATATAATAGCTTTTGGGCACAATATTATTATCACTCAGCGATGGGGCTCATTTATTCTGTTCAGAAAAAATATTTACAATGTTTTAATTGCTATAAGGATATCAATGTGCTTATGCAAAGTGAAAAACAGTTTATTGTTGACCTTCCGCACATTTATCATACAAACAACAACAACATGGTTAACCTGATGTTTGTTCTGGAGAATTATGATAGAATTTTGCCTTTGATCCAACATCAGAAAGCATTTACGGGGATCTATAAAATTAAAAATCCAGCACTGTCTTTAAAGGTTTTCTTAAATACATTCGAGAGCGAACTGTATCTATACTACAAAACAGAGCAATTTGAACAAGGAGTCCTGACAATAAAACGATTGGAGCCGGAACTTAAAAAAGTGGATATTAAATTTAGCCCTTCGCTGTTTGATCTATTCTTTGTGATGTCTGTTATTTTCTGGGGCAACGAAGATTTTAAAGCTTCTATTAGGTGGTTGAACAAAATTCTTAACCACGAGAAAGACGTCAACTTGCGAAAAGAGCTACAGATCAATACACGTTTATTTTATTTGATCGTACTGTTGGAGAAAGAAGATCTTTTCTTTGAAAATCAGTACAATTCTACCAAACGATTTATGGCCAATGAAAAGGAGTTTAAAAAACAAGCCTTGGTGTTAGAAGCGATCAAGATCCTTTCGGAGCAGAGAAGATCCGGCACAAAGAAAACTCGCTTAACACAAATTTTATCGGCAATGAAACAGATGGAGAAAAAGATAGGCGTAGAATCACTTAACCCGCAATTTGATTTTGAACAATGGATCGAGTTAAAGATGATCCACGAAAAAATGAGATAAAATGATCGAATTTCAGTCCTTGATACAGCGTTTTGATAAAAAAGGCGAGAAGACCGGTTGGACCTTTGTTGAAATTACAGAGGAGCAGGCACAGAAGTTGAAACCCTCCAATAAAAAGGCCTTTCGGGTAAAAGGCTTTTTAGATAAACACTCCATAGCCCAGGTCGCACTTATTCCGATGGGTGATGGCAGCTTTATTCTGCCTCTGAATCAAACCATGCGAAAAGCAACAAAGAAAAAAGAAGGCGATAAGCTGTCTTTAAAGCTTCAGGAGGACACATCACCAATATTGTTGGATCCGGATCTAGTAATGTGTTTAGAGGATGATGAACAAGCGCAAAAACATTTTGATAAACTTACGAGATCGCATCAGAATTATTTTTCGAAATGGATCGCCAGCGCAAAAACAGAAGAAACAAAATCAAAAAGAATTGTTCAGGCTTTGGATGCGCTATCAAAAGGTTGGGGATATCCCGAAATGATCAGGGCGAATAAAAAAGTGAAAGATTAGTTGGTGCCGACCTTTATTTTTTGTCCCGGCATCAGTGTGTATTTGGTGCCGAACTTATTTAATTTCTTAAGCTCATCAACGGTGGTTTTGTTTTGTTGTGCGATCTTGAATAATGTGTCACCCTTCTTTACCACATAGTATTTAAATCCTCCTTGCGTAGTTGTTTTGCCTCCTTGAGAAACTTTTGTGTCGTTAGCAGTAGAAGTGTTTGCTGTTGTGCTGCCACCCTTTTTACCATAAATATAAATGGTTAGTTTTCTGCCGGGTTTAACGGTGCTACCGGTAATTCCATTCCACTGTTTTATATCGGCTACCGTACAACCATATCGCTTAGCTATAGTGCTGAGGTGCTCTCCGCTCCTAACAGTGTGAATTTTCATTGTTTCCTGAGCAGCAAGGATCGTTTGACTATTGAGCGAATCGTTGTTTAACAGATTATAGATCTTGTCTTCATTTGTTATGAATGCTCCCATTTTATTGGCAGGCAGCGTCAGAATACTTACTTCATCAGGTAAAACGGGAATGATCCTTTTTTTGTAAACCGGATTTAAGTACATCAATTCATCGGCAGGAATATCAAGCACAGCCGAGATTTGCTCAAAAGAGATCTGTTTTTTTACGATAACAGTATCCACCTCTAAAAATGTTTTTTTAGGAATAGCAGAATGCAGATTATGCTCTGCTGTGTAGTTCATTACATAATTCACAGCAATAAAGGCCGGCACATATCCTTGTGTTTCTTTTGGTAGGAACGGACGGATCTCCCAATAGGTTTTTTTACCACCGCTTTTTCTGATCGCTCTATTCACTGTTCCCGGACCGCCATTGTAGGCCGCCAACACCATTTGCCAGTCGCCAAACAAGCCATACAGATACTTAAAATATTCACACGCTGCAATGGTTGATTTGTAGGGATCACAACGCTCATCTACATACGATGATACTTTCAATCCATAGATCTTTCCCGTTGGATACATGAATTGCCACAAACCCATAGCTCCCGCTTTGCTCTTTGCTAAAGGATTTAATGCCGATTCACAAATGGCCAGATATTTTAACTCGAGTGGAAGATTGTATTTATCCAACTGTTCTTCAAACATCGGAAAATAGAATTGAGAAAGTGCCATCATTCTGGATACAAGCTCTCTTCTGCGCAAGGTGTACATTTGAATGTATCCTTTTACCACAGGATTATACTGAAGGTCGAATGGAGAAGCGGCATCCAACTTAGCTAAACGGGCTTCATAAACACCATCATCATATTTTGGAACTGAATCGGGAGGAAATTGATATTTCGGATTTTTGGGATAAACGATCTTTGCATATCCTTTTTCAAATAAGTTTAAGGAATGCAAACTGTCTAATGCTGCTGCTATCGGATCATCCTGAAATTGATCCACAGCATAGCCCACAGGCGCTTGTGCTTCAACCTTTAGGAAGGAGAACAGAAATAAAAAAACTATGTATCTAACTGCTTTCAGAATAATGTACTATAATCGTTTGAAATACAAATATCACAATGATACTCTAAAATATCACAAACGATTAGACGAGTGTCTTATTTTTATACACGAAAAAATGTTAATGAAAAAAGCAGGAAATTAACTTAAGCTTGTAAGTTGTTGAGAAAAAGCAAACAAGCCGCTTTCATCAAACATATTACCCATTAACTGTATTCCAAAAGGTAAACCATTGCTATGCTTGCCTAGTGGCAGAGAAATGGCCGGAACACCGGTAATATTGGCCTGTACAGTGAAAATATCTTCCAGATACATGGCAATCGGGTCGGCTCCTTTTTGTCCGAATTCAAACGCAGTTCCCGGAGTAGAAGGTAGAATGATAAAATCGTATTTGCTTAAAACTTCATTTGTTTTGTTTTGGATCAATTTACGAACCTTTTGTCCTTTTGAATAGTATGCATCGTAATAGCCGGCACTTAGTACAAATGTTCCCAGCATGATCCTGCGTTTCACTTCTTTTCCAAAACCTTTGCTACGCGACTTTTTGTAGGTCGATTCCAGGTCGGTGGCATTCGGACTTCTATAACCGAAGTTGATGCCGTCAAAACGGGCAAGGTTAGAAGAAGCTTCGGCTGTGGTTAAAACGTAATAGGTCGGCACTAAAAAATCAAGGTAAGGGAAATCAACTGCTTCAACGGTATGGCCGGCTGCTTTTAATTTCGAAATGATATCTTCTATTTTCTTTTTGATTTCAGGATCTAAACCCTTTGCTTCAATACATTCTTTCAGATAAGCGATCTTGTATTTTTTAGAGGTATCGTTCTTCTTAGAGTATTCAGGAACAGGCTTTGAAGAGCAGGTGCTATCGTATTCATCTTTGCCCGACATTACTTCCATGATCAACGCTGCATCCTCAACAGTCTTTGTAATTGGTCCGATCTGGTCGAAGGATGAAGCATAAGCAATGGCTCCGTAACGTGACACACGACCATAGGTTGGTTTTAAACCCACCACACCACAGAATGATGCTGGTTGGCGGATGGAGCCTCCTGTGTCGGTTCCAAGTGCAGCAATGCACAGATCGGCAGCAACCGCTGCTGCAGAGCCACCGGATGATCCTCCGGGAACACATTTGGGGTTCAGCGGATTCAAGACATTTCCGAATGCTGAATTTTCATTGGAGCTTCCCATGGCGAATTCATCACAATTGCAACGGCCAATAATGATCGCATCTTCGGCTAATAATCGTTCTACAACAGTTGCGTTGTAAAGCGACTCGAAATTTTCTAATATTTTTGAGGAAGCAGAAACTTTGTGCCCTTTATAACAGATATTGTCTTTTAGGGCAATCACCATCCCGGCTAATTTTCCTGCTGTACCGTTTTTGATCTTCGCATCTACTTCTTTTGCTTTTTCTAGTGCAGACTGTTCAAATACCTCCAAAAAAATATTTAAAGAGGCTTTATCTTTAATATTTTGAATGTAAGATTGAGTAAGCTCAACACAAGAGATCGAACCCTTTTGAAGGTCGGATTTAACTTCAGCAAATGAATTGTAGGTCTTCACAAAAAACAGATGGATGGAATGTTATAAAACGCAAAACCCCCATCAAAGGGGATCTTGACAGGTATAAAACGATTAGTCTTTTTTCTCAGGAGTACCGTTTTCTTCGGTGCTTGTGCCTTTTGATGCGTCCTTAAATTCTTTAACGCCTTTTCCTAAGCCTTTCATTAATTCAGGGATCTTACGACCACCAAAAAGTAATAAAACAATGATCAAAATGATGATCATTTCAGAACCACCAAGACCAAAAAGACCCAATAAAATACTATTTAACATGATGTATGTTTTTTAAATGCAGCACAAAGATAAGAAAATATCTATTAATTGTTCTTGTATAACCAATCTTCCGGATTAAGTTTTGTTTGACCCTTCCAGATCTCGAAATGCAACACTGTTTTGGCATCGTCATCATCATAGAGAATAGAGCCAATGTTTTGTTTGGTATTCACCTTGTCTCCCACTTTCACATACACCTCTTTCAGGTTGGAATAAACGGTTAAAAACTCACCATGGCGAACCAAAATGAATTGCCCTGCACCAGGCATACTTACGACTCCTTTCACTTCTCCATCAAAAACAGCACGGGCAACAGATCCGTTGTTGGTGGTAATATCCACCCCGTTGTTATTGATATCAATGTTTGGCATTAAAGGGTGTGGATGCACTCCGAATTTCTCGCTAATGATGCCTTTTGCCACCGGCCAAGGCAATTTGGCTTTGTTGCTGGAGAAGTTGTTGGACAATTGTTGTGCTTCCGGTGTTAAAACTAGTTTGGTTGGTTTCGGCTTGCCTTTTGGCGCTTCACTCACTTGTTTTTCCAATTCCTTTTCAATGATCCGTTGAATGGCCTGTTGTAATTTTTTTGCATCTTCTTTCTTCTTCTCCAAGTCCTTTTTCAGCTTGTTTTCCTGCTGTTGAAGCGATGAGAATACTTGTTCTTTTTCCGTTTTTTCGGTGGTCAGATTTTTCTTTTCTTCTACCTCGTTGCTCAAGAGGTCGCGTTTATCAGCTTTTTTTGTTTCTAATTCTTGTACTTTTTGATTCAGATCTTTTTGTGTGCCAACGATCATTTCAGCTTGTTTCTTGCGGTAGTCACTATATTGCTGCAAATACTTTAAACGCATATACGCTTGTTGAAAATCTTTAGCAGCAAAAACAAACATCAAGCGACTATATGCATCTTGGTTTTTATAGGCATAATAGACCATTTTCGCATATTCGGATTTCAGTTTGTCAAGATCGGTTTGAAGTTTATAAATGCTTTTGTTGTTTTCTTCTATGTTTTTATTTAGCACATGGATCTCGTTGTTTATCGTAGCAATAAGCTCTTCGCGGGCGCTGATCTTTTTATTAAGGATCACCAGCTGATTTAAGGAAAGCTTTTTATTTTTCTTGGTTTCCGCTAAAAGCTGATTCGTTTTTTCAATCTCTTTCTGAAGTTGTTTTTTCTTGTTCTCGAGATCTTTTTTAGTTTGCTTTTGCGCATGTGAGGGCAGTGTGCTCAGCATGAAGAAGCACATGATAAGGATTGCGGATAAAACAGATCTATTTTTCTTTATAAACAACTTGCTCATAATTATCCGGAATTTTAAATGGAAAGGATTGCTCTTCGTTAAGTACGATCTTTGTGTAATTGATGTCTATCAGAACGGATTTCTTAGCGATAATAGTATATTTTATTTTTTGAGGAAATTGCTGTGTTGTGTCAACAGTATTGGTATAATCTGTGAATTGTGCATCAAAACTTCTGTCGGGATTAAACTCATAGAAAAGAATCCGGGAGATCTTATAATTGTCGGGAAGCATGTAAATACTTTGTGCCGGCTCCTTCAGATCTTTCCCCTTTTCCATTACTTTTCTCAGTTTGTACTTACGGATAGTTCCTAATGTGTACTGACAATTATCCACGCCCGATTTGATCTTTTCATCCTCATCATAAAACTCAACACTGTTTCCAACCAACAAAGATTGCAGCATTTCAAAATCTAATTCGGTATTCAACAATTTGCTGATATAGGCATAATCCCCTTTAAAATATTGATTTTTTAATCTATTTAAAAACTTGACAGTGTCTTTTGTGATCAATACTCGCGCACCCTCTATTCCCAGCTTTGAAATGGACAACCAAAGGATACTGTCCTTTTTTAGACGCATGGTTACCGTGAATGAATTCGATGAGCTGTCGATGGTTGATTCTACATTTAGCTTGGCGTTCAATCTGTCGAACTTAAATTCGTTCTCTTTCAAGTTTTTTGTGAGTACGCGACTTGATTTTAACTCCAACAGACATTTACCGTTATTCAGGGCGATCTGCTGCTGATTTTTACAGGAGCTGAAAACCCAAAAAATAAAAAGTATTCCTATGATGGAAAAAACAGAGGAGTCTCTTTTTTGAGAAATGTATGTTTGTCTTGTTTTATTCATATAATTTTTTGTCGTTGATCTTTTTATCGATCAATGAACCTGCGCCCCCCGCTTTTTGAGCATCTTTCCAGTATTTTAATGCTTCGTCTTTGTTTCCTAGTTGATATAACGTGTCGCCATAATGCTCCAATAAAGTGCCATTGTTCTTGCCTCCATTATCGATCGCTTTCCCGATCCAGATTTTAGCATCCTCGTATTTTCCCATTTGATAAAGGATCCAGCCGTATGTATCTTGGTAAGAACTGTTGTTGGGCTCTACTTGGTTGCATTTTTTCGACAGCGCTTCAGCTCTTTCAAGGTTTACTTTCCGTAATGACAAATAATAGGAGTAATTGTTTAATACATAAGCACTGTTAGGGTCGATCTCCAATGCTTTTTCATAAGCCTCATCCGATGCGGTGTGATTTTTTAATTGATTTTGTGCATCACCGATATTCGCATAAAATTGTGCTAAAAGAATGTCGTTACCAAAAACAAATTCTTTGCCTTCGGTTAATGCATCTATTGCTTCCTGGTATTTTTTTAGTTGAATATTGGCTGCGCCATTAAAGAAGTAGGGAATGGGCTGGTTAGGAAAAAGCTCCATCGCCTCTTTGCTGTCTTTTTGCAATGACGTGTAATCATTCAGTTCCGAATCAATGACCAATAGCTGATTCCAGATGGCGTATTTTTCTTTATCCAGTGCAATTGCTTTTCTGAATTGTTCTCTTGCTTCTTCATTCTTTTTATCACGGTATAAAAAATCGCCATAGATAGAGAATGCTTTTGCTTCTGTAGGGTGAACCTCTACTATCAACTTGCATAATTCATCTGCATCGGTCTTCAGTTCGGGATATACTTCCGTAATGGAGTAGTAGGAAAGTAAGATCTTTACCTTTGTGTCAATGTCGAGGTCCGGACTTTTAAATGCCAACTTGATCTCTTCAAATGCTTTTTCGTTTTGTTTTTGTGAACGGTAGTAATCTGCTAAAGACAAGTGTACATAAGCATTTGTAGGATCTACCTTTAAAAGGTCATTATAAGCATCAAATGCTTTTTCGGGCTGTCCTTTGTCCTGATATAATTCACCTAACATTCCAAAGTATTTAGCATCTTTTGGAAATGCTTTGATCAGCTTGTTTGCTTCATCAATTGCTTTATCATAATTTTTAGTAGCACGGTAGATCTTTAGTTTTTGCATGGAAACCTCTTCGGTTATTCCTGTGCGCGCTTCCACACGATCATACACTTTTAGCGCATCACTTGTTTTTCCTTGATATAGGTAAGCATTGGCTAACTCGTAATATAATTCCGGTTTATCGGGAAATTTTTTAACCAGTGTTTCGTACACTTTCGCGTATTCAGCAATGTTTTTGTTCTCTTTTAAACAGTCGGCATACAGTTGCTGATACCAGATGTTATCAGGATCAAGTGTTGCTGCTTTTTTGCTGTAAAATAAGGCTTGGTTCTTATTGTTTTGAAAAGAGTAGATGTTGGCCAACTCATACATGGTAGCCGCGCTATTCGGATTGATCCTTAGAGCCTGACTGTAATAGGTTTCTGCTAGCTCATAGTTTCCAAGCACCTTTTCTTTGTTTGCATTAAAAAAAAGATATTCAAAATTGACACGGTCTTTGTCATCCAATGTTGCGGTGTTCTTTTTGTCGCCACCGCCACCAGATGCACCACTACTGGTTTTGCAGGATGTCAATCCGCCAACAAGAGCTAATGCTAATGTGAGTATAAAAAAATATGTAGTGCTCTTGTTTTTCAATTTTTATCGGATCGTGCTGTAATCACTTAAACTTACATCGTTTGATTTGCCGGTGAATTCAGCATAATTTCCGATCATGGAATTGCTTAATTCAGCATTTTTGATCTTGCTGTTTGTTTGAATGATGCTGTTTTTAACAGTAGAGTTTTCTATTATTGTATTCGCTCCAATAGAGGCGTGTGGCCCAACAACAGCGTTGATGAGTTGAACACCTTCACCAATGAAGCATGGTTCAATAATTTGTGAGTTGTTGTTCTTTACACTACTATGCACCAATGTTTCTTTTCCTTTTATAAACTCCAAAATGCGGGAGTTGGTATATACGGTTGCATCTTTGTTTCCGCAATCCAGCCACTCTGTAACTTTTCCGGGACTGAATTTTGTACCTTTTGCTTTCATGTTCTCTAAGGCATTTGTAAGCTGGTATTCCCCTTTTTCTTTGATGTCGTTATCCAGCAAGTACTGAAGTTCGTTACGTAAATAGTCTCCATCCTTGAAATAATAAATTCCAATGATCGCAAGGTCAGAAACAAATTCCTGAGGTTTTTCTACAAAGTCGGTGATCACATTGTTGGCATCTATTTTTACAACACCAAAAGGTTTTGGGTCTTCTACCTTTTGTACCCAAATGATCCCTTCCTGAGAAGAATCCATTTTAAAATCGGCTTTGAACAAGGTATCAGCGAAAGCCACAACCACTTTACCTGTTACACATTCTTTCGCGCACATGATGGCATGTGCAGTGCCTAATGGTTCATCCTGATAAAAGATACTTCCTTTTGCGCCTAAGCTTTCTGCCACTTTCACAAGGTTGTTCTCTGCTTCTTTTCCAAAGCGGCCAACCACGAATGCGATCTCATCTACTTTTTCATCACATACTTTTGTAATGTCTTCTACAATTCTTTGCACCATTGGTTTTCCAGCAATAGGGATCAGTGGTTTTGGAGTTGTTAGTGTGTGTGGGCGCATGCGTTTGCCCATGCCGGCCATTGGGATAATTATTTTCATAAAATGTGTTTTATTTTTTTCCTGTGCTTCCAAAACCACCTTCGCCTCTAGCGGTTTCTTCGAGCTGTTCTACTTCTATCCATTCGGCTTGTTCGTGTTTGGCGATCACCATTTGTGCAACACGTTCACCATCATTTATTGTAAATGTTTCTTTTGATAAATTCACCAGGATCACTTTTACTTCTCCTCTGTAATCGGCATCAATTGTGCCCGGAGAGTTTAGTACAGTTAATCCGTTTTTAAAAGCCAATCCACTTCTTGGTCGTACTTGTGCTTCGTAACCCACGGGAATCTCCATGAACAGACCGGTAGGAACCAATGTTCTTTCAAGTGATCCCAGAATGATGGGTGCATCTAAATTGGCACGAAGGTCCATTCCTGCTGCTGCTTGTGTCGCATAGCTTGGCAATTCGTGTTTGGATTTGTTTATAATTTTGATCTTCATGTTAAGCTAATTTTCTGATCTGTTTTTTTTCTGCCTTCCAAATAAATGCTACAAAAGCCAGCAAAAAGGTATTGCCAACCAATAGGTTTATGAGTGCAGATTCTGTTTTTAAAAAGAAACAGATAGCATACAAAATTAAAGATAAACCTAAGTAGCCCAGTATGCGTTTCAAATCATAATTAACAGGGTAATGTTTATTACCGAGGAAATAGGAGAGTATCATCATTCCTGCATAACAGATAAGTGTTGCCCAGGCAGAACCCATATAGCCGATACGTGGGATCCAGTAGAAGTTAAGAGAAATGGTAATAATGGCTCCAAAAATGGTTAAGAGCGCCCCAAAATGGGTTTGACCGGTTAGTTTATACCAAATGGACTGATTAATAAATATCCCTAAACATAGGTTAGCCAGCAGCAAAATGGGAACTACGCCCATTCCTTCACGGAATTTCTCACCCACAAAAAACTGTATCCAGTCGATATTCGACATGGTGCCCAAAAAGATGATGGAACAAACGATCACAAAATACTTCATGATGGCAGCATATACCTGCTTGGAATCTTTTTCTTTCGATTGCTTAAAAAAGAAGGGCTCTGCTGCAAATCTGAAGGTTTGAATGAAAATGGTCATGATGATCGATACCTTGTAGCATGCACCATAGATACCCGTTTGATGCAGCGCTTGATCTTCGGGAAGCAAATGGATCAACAACACTCTATCTAATGTTTCATTGATCATTCCTGCCAAACCTGCAACAAGAAGTGGAAGTGCATAGCGCATCATCTGTTTCCACAGAACTGAATCAAAAATATACTTTGGTTTGATGATCTCGGGCGACAGCAATACAAGTGTTGAAAGACTAGCGATCAGGTTGGAGATAAAAATGTAGCCAACACCAATTTCCGGTTTATAAAAAAGATCTACAAAGCCTTTGTAGGACGATTCTTCGGCCTCATAAACCGATTTGCAGAACAGAATAAAAAACAAGTTCAAACCAATGTTAATAGCAATATTTAGCGTTTTGATGATCGCAAAACGTTTCGCTTTTGCTTGTTCACGTAGTCGCGCAAACGGCACTGCTGTTAGTGCATCGGTAGCAATGATGATCGCAAACCAGGTAACATATTCGGGGTGGCCGTTGAAGCGTAAGCTTTCAGAGATGGAGTGGGAGAATGTACTGGCAAGAATAATAAAAGAAGCACTCGACACAAAAACAGAGATAAAAGCAGTTGTGTACACTTTTTCTTTGTCATTCTCCGATTGAGAGAACTTGAACAATGCGGTTTCCATACCATAGGTTAGAAAGACCAATAGAAAAGAGACGTATGCATAGGCCGATGTAACAACACCAAACTCTTCAGTAGAATAATTGTAAGTATAAAGCGGAGTTAAGAAATAATTTAAGAGCCTGCCCACAATTGTAGGTAAACCATAAATAGCGGTTTGTGAGGCAAGTTTTCTTAAAGGATTCAAAATTCAGTTTAAAGTTTTGGTTTTTAAAATTAATGAGAATACTTGCGGGGCAAGTCCCACTTAACAACTTTTAACTGCTTCTATTTTCCAGGAAAATTGGCTTTGCGCTTTTCTAAGAAAGCGCTTGTACCTTCTTTGAAATCTTCTGTTCCAAAACATTTTCCAAATTCATCGATCTCTACTGCGTAGCCGTTTACTCCGTCAGTGTAATTCGCATTTACAGCACGAATAGCGCTTGCAATGGCAACAGAAGATTTGGAAAGGATCTTATTCGCGATCTCATTACATTTTGCTAAAAGCTCTTCCTGTGTTACAACATGGTTTACCAAGCCCCAGCTTAGTGCATCGTTGGCACTGATCATGTCTGCTGTCATGATCATTTCCATCGCTTTCCCTTTTCCAACTAATTGTGCTAAACGCTGTGTTCCACCATATCCGGGAATAACTCCCAGTGAAACCTCCGGTAATCCCATTTTAGCATTGTCGGAAGCAACACGGATGTGGCAACTCATCGCCAATTCCAAGCCACCGCCTAATGCAAAACCATTCACAGCGGCAATAACAGGTGTATTCAAGTTTTGAACAAGGTCAAACAGTTTTTTATGTCCTTCAGCGCTTAATGCTTTTCCTTGTTCCACGCTAAAGCTGGCAAACTCAGAAATATCGGCACCTGCAACAAATGCTTTTTGTCCGGACCCTGTAATAATGATCGCTTTTATGGAAGTGTCTTTGTCGGCAGTGCTGAAAGCCTGACTTAATTCATCAATTGTTTTTTTGTTTAAGGCATTTAACTTATCCGGACGATTGATGGTGATTGTTTGTATCTTGTTTTCGGTTGTAACTAAAATGTTTTCGAAGCTCATAAGATTAAAAATTTCGGTGTTCTTTTACATAATTGGTAATGTATTCAATGATCTCATTGGTATCTGTTCCCGGAGGGAAAAGTTTTCCAACACCCTGTTCGTTCAGCTTTTTGATATCTGCATCCGGAATGATGCCGCCTCCGGTAAGAAGCACATCGTTCAAGCCCTTTTCTTTCATTAAGGTCATGATCTTTGGGAAAACCGTATTGTGTGCTCCTGAAAGAATGCTAACGCCTATGGCATCCACATCTTCTTGTAAAGCAGCATTTACAACCATCTCGGGCGTTTGGCGCAAGCCGGTATAAATTACTTCCATGCCGGCATCACGTAAAAAAGAGGCAATTACCTTCGCTCCTCTGTCATGTCCGTCAAGACCAACTTTGGCAACTAAAACTCTTATAGGTCTGTTCATATATTCGATTCAAATTGTTGGTTACGAATATACAAAAAATACAGCTTTTGACGATTAAAAAATTAG